>NZ_CALMQR010000073.1:0-111689 GCF_937871995.1 uncultured Citricoccus sp.
AGACCCAGAGGTCACCGCCCACGCCCGGCGAGTACGTGGTGTTCGACAGGGGCGCGTACGCGAACCAGCCGAACGAGGCCGCACCCTGCGGGGTGAGGAAACCGGCCACCGCGATGATCGAGCCGAACAGGAAGAACCAGAACGCCAGGGCGTTCATGCGGGGGAACGACACGTCCGGCGCGCCGATCTGCAGCGGCATGATGACGTTGGCGAAGCCGATGAACAGCGGGGTCGCGAACATCAGCAGCATGATCGTGCCGTGCATGGTGAACAGCTGGTTGTACTGCTCCTTCGTCTGGAGCAACTGCATGCCCGGCTCGAAGAGCTCGGCGCGGATCAGCAGCGCCATGACGCCGCCGATGCAGAAGAAGATGAAGGACGTGATCAGGTACATGTACCCGATCGTCTTGTGGTCGGTGGTCGTCAGCCAGTTGACGACGATCCTGCCCTTGGAGACGGGCACCACGCGCGGCTGGGCCGCCGCCTCGTCCGTGGCGTACTCATAGGTGGTCATCAGTTGTCTCCCTCACCTGTCAGGTCCTCGCCACCGGTCGAACCGCCGGACTCACCGCGCAGGGTGCCGTCACCCTGGTTCTGGACCTGGGAGTCACGCCAGCCGTCCGGGTTCTCGTTCGGGTTGCGGTTGTACTCCTCACCCAGGTGGCCGTCCTCCATCCGGGACAGCTGCTCCCGGAACTCGGCCTCGGAGACGACCTCCACGTTGAAGAGCATCTCGGAGTGGTACTCGCCGCAGAGTTCGGCGCACTTGCCCTGGAAGCGTCCCTCTTCCTGGGGCGTCAGGTAGATGTAGTTGGTCTTGCCCGGGACCATGTCCAGCTTGCGCAGGAACGCGGGGACCCAGAACGAGTGGATGACGTCACGCGAGTTCAGCTCGAACTCGACCGGGACGTCCACCGGCAGGTACAAGGTCGGCAGCGTCTCCTCGACACCCTCGGTGCCGTCGAGCTGTGCCTGGACGCCGGCAAGGTGCTTCTCCTGGCCGTCGTAGCTGTAGTTGAAGTCCCAGGCCCACTGCTTGCCGTAGACCTGGACGGTCAGCGGCGAGTCCTCCACCGGGGTGTCCACCGAGCGCTGGACGCGGTCGGTGAAGCCCCACAGGGTCAGGACCATGATGATCGGGATGACGGTGAACAGCGTCTCCAACGGGACGTTGTAGGCCATCTGGCGCGGGTAGCCCTTGTCGTTCTTCCGGCGCCGGTAGGCGACCATGCACCACAGCATCATGGCCCAGGCCGCCAGGCCCACGATCAGGGCTGCGATCCAGGAGTTGACCCACAGGTCGGTCAACTCGGCGGACTGGTTCGTGGTCTCCCGCGTGCCCGGCAGCCAGCCACGCTGGACCTGCTCGGAGCAACCGGACAGGACCACGGCTGCCACGACGGCAAGCGCTCCCCCCTTCAGGAGACGCCTGCCACGGCTGCCGGCTTGATTCTGCGATCTCACAGACGGCCCTTCCTCTTCATCTTGAGTGCGAATGCCTCCTGTGACGGACCATGCCGCGCCAGCGTCTGGGCCGGGACGACGAAGCCACAGGGGGACCCCTAGGTTTACTACCTACTGTAGAGCTTACCGTCCTGATCGTCTGCCCCATGACACGCGGAAACGCCGAGTGCCCGGACCCCCAAGGGGCCCGGGCACTCGGTTCTGCGGGGATCCGGCTCGAATCCCGCGGTGGCTCAGTGGAAGGAGTCTCCGCACGCGCAGGAACCGCCGGCGTTCGGGTTGTCGATCGTGAACCCCTGCTTGGAGATGGTGTCCTCGAAGTCGATGGTGGCACCCGTGAGGTACGGGACGCTCATCTTGTCCACGATGACCTCGACACCGTCGAAGTCACGCAGGGTGTCGCCCTCGAGCACCCGCTCGTCGAAGTAGAGCTGGTAGATCAGTCCGGAGCACCCTCCGGGCTGCACGGCCACCCGCAGGCGCAGGTCGGTACGGCCCTCCTGCTCCAGCAGGGTGCGGACCTTCGTGGCGGCCACGTCGGTCAGGGCGACCTCGTGGGCGTCCAGGCCCTCGGCGGGCTGGGCGGTGGGGATCTCAGTCCCGGATGCTTCTGCGGAAACGCTCATGATCGCTCCTTCTTCTGCGCGTCTACTCCCCCTCGGGGTCGGCGGACAGGGCCCGCCGTCACCGGTGCCAACAGCACGGGTGGCCGGAACATTCCCGGCCGGTCCGACGAGTCTAGGCGCCGGCGCCGAGCCGGACCAGCAGGAGGGCCTCGGCCAGCACGGCGTTGCGGAAGTCACCGAGGTGCAGCGACTCGTTGGCCGAGTGCGCGCGGGAGTCCGGGTCCTCCACGCCCGTGATCAGCAGCGTCGCCGCCGGGAAGACCTCCACGAGGTCCGCCGTGAAGGGGATGGAGCCGCCGATCCCGGTCTCCACCGGTTCCACGCCCCAGGCGTCCCGGAGGGAGTCCAGCATCGCCCGGGCCGCGGGCGCCGACGTGTCGGTGGCGAAGGGCTGGCCGGTCTCCCCCGGTTCGAAGAAGACCTCGGCGCCGAACAGGTCCTGGGCCAGTACGTGCTCACGCACCGCGGCCATGGCCTGTTCCGGGTCGGTTCCGGGCCCCAGCCGCAGGCTGAACTTGGCGCGGGCCTCCGGCTGCAGGGTGTTCGACGCGACCTCCAGCCGGGGCACGTCCGTCCCGATGATGCTCAGGGCCGGCCGGTTCCACAACCGGTCCGCCAGGGGGCCGCTGCCGGCCAGTCGCACGGGGTCCAGGACCGAGGCATCGGCACGGTAGTCGGCCTCCGGGTACTCGATCGCCGCGTGATGCCGCTGCTCCAGGCCCGCGATCGCGACGTTGCCCTGGTCGTCGTGCAGGGTGGCGATGAGCCGGGCCAGCAGCGTGGGGGCGTCCAGGACCGGCCCGCCGTACATCCCGGAGTGCACGGCGTGGTCCAGGACGCGCACCCCGATGACCCCGTCCACCAGTCCCCGCAGCGAGGTGGTCAGGGCGGGCACGCCGACCTTCCAGTTGCCGGAGTCGGCCACCACGATGACGTCCGCGGCCAACCGGTCACGGTGCCTGTCCAGGAACGCCCGGAACGTGGGTGAACCGGCCTCCTCCTCCCCCTCGATGAAGAAGGTGACGCCCACCCCGGGGTCCGCGCCGACGTCGAGCAGTGCCTTCAGCGCCGTCAGGTGGACCATGATGCCGGCCTTGTCATCGGCCGCGCCGCGCCCGAAGAGCCGGCCGTCGCGCTCGACGGCGGTGAACGGCTCGGTCTGCCACAGGGCCAGGTCCCCCACGGGCTGGACGTCGTGGTGCGCGTAGAGCAGGACCGTCGGTTGTCCGGGTGCGGCCGGGCGGCGCCCGACGACGGCCGGTCCGCCGCCTGCCTCCGTCAGGATCTCGACGTCGTCCAGTCCCAGGCCGCGGATCAGCTCGGCGACCGTGCGGGCGGACCGCTCGAGGGGTTCGCGGTCGAAGGAGTCCCAGGCGATGCCCGGGATGGCCACGAGGTCCTCCAGGGTGGAGATCGCCTGGGGCATCAGCGCGTCCACGGCATCGGCGAGGCGGGTGATCAGGTCACGGTCAGGCTGTTCGGGCATGGGGCCAGCGTACCGATCCGGACCGGCCGGTGGCACGGGCCCGGCCTGGCCCACGGGCGGGCCCCGACGACCTAGAATGAACGGGTGTTTGGACGCAAGAAGACCACCGAGAACCCTGCCGAGATGCCCGTGGTGCCCGCAGAGGAGGTCGGCGCTGCCCCGCGGCAGAAGAAGGGGCCGACCCCCACGCGCGCCCAGCAGGAGGCGGCCCGCCGCCGCCCGCTGGTGCCGGACGACCGCAAGGCCGCCCGGGCGGCGTCCCGCGAGGCCGAGGCCGCCGAGCGGCAGAAGATGCGGCTCGCCATGGAGACCGGCGACGAGCGGCACATGCCGCTCCGCGACCGTGGACCGCAGAAGCGCTACGCCCGGGACTTCGTGGACGCCCGCACCGGCCTGGGCGAGTGGCTGATGATCATCGTCCTCGTCTACGTGTTCATGGCGTTCCTGCCCAACACGGACCTGCAGCTGTGGCTCACGTTCTCCCTGTGGGCGCTGGTGCTCCTGGTGGTCCTCGAGGGCGTCCTCGTCTCGTTCCAGCTCAAGGGGCGCCTGACGGAGAAGTTCGGCGCGGTCGAACGCGGCGTGCGCTGGTACGGGGTGATGCGCGCCATGCAGCTGCGCCGGCTGCGCCTGCCCAAGCCCCAGGTCAAGCGGGGCCAGTACCCCGCCTGACCGGGAGGCTCAGCGTCCCCGCGCCAGGTCGCGGTTGATGCGCGCCGCCCAGAAGGGCCCCTCGTACAGGAACGCCGTGTAGCCCTGGACCAGGTCGGCCCCGAGGTCGAGTCGCTGCTGCACGTCTGCGCCGGTGGTCACCCCGCCGACGGAGACCAGGGCCACCGAGTCCGGCAGCCCCGACCGCAGGCGGGTCAGCACCTGGAGCGACCGGTCCTTCAGCGGGGCCCCGGACAGGCCGCCGGGACCCATGGCCTCCACCTCGGCGGCCGGGGTGCGGAGCCCCTCGCGGCTGATCGTGGTGTTGGTGGCGATGACCCCGTCCAGGCCCAGTTCGACGGCCATCCCGGCCACGGCGTCGACGTCCTCGTCGGCCAGGTCCGGGGCGATCTTCACGGCCAGCGGGACGTGACGTCCGGTCGTCCGGTCGGCCGTGGCCCGGACCTGGGCGAGCAGCGGGGCCAGCGCCTCGATGTCCTGGAGCTGGCGCAGTCCCGGGGTGTTCGGCGAGGAGACGTTGACCACCAGGTAGTCGGCGTGGAGTGCCAGGGCCGCGGTGGAGACCAGGTAGTCCCGGGTGGCGTCCTGCAGCGGCACCGCCTTGGTCTTGCCGATGTTCACCCCGAGGACCGGACGACGGCTGCCGAACCGCCGGGTCAGCGTCTTGCGGGTGGCCTTGAGGCGGGGCGCGACGGCGGCGGCCCCGTCGTTGTTGAAGCCCATCCGGTTGATCAGGGCGCGGTCCTCGACGAGCCGGAAGAGCCGCGGCGCCGGGTTGCCCGGTTGCGCCTGCCCGGTGATCGTCCCCACCTCGATGTGGCCGAAGCCGAGGTCGGCCAGGGCGGCCGTGCCCAGTCCCTGCTTGTCGAAACCGGCCGCCAGCCCGAAGGGCGAGGGGAAGTCCAGTCCCATGACGCGGGTGGTCAGCGACGGGTGGGGACGGGTCAGTCGGCGCAGCGCGGCCGAGACCCCGGTGGCTTCGGTGGCGCGGATCATGCTGAAGCCGGCGTGGTGGGCCTTCTCGGCGTCCATGCCCTTGAAGAAGGCGTTGAAGAAGGCCGGGTAGACCCGCGGCAGGGTGAGGTCGGGGTGGGGCATGACTCCATCGTAGGCTGGCCGTCATGCCCTCCCTGCCATCGACCCGGGACGAACCGGACACCCCGGACGAGCCGCGGCCCGCGCAGGAGCCCCTCACCGGTCCCGAGGGGGACCTGTTGGAGGACTCGCCGCCCGGGGTGTGGGTCCCGGACGTGCTGGAGGGCTTCGAGCGCCTGACCGTCCCGCTGGAGGTGGACGAGGAGGGCCCCAACGTGGCCACCCTCGTCCGGGTCGCCCGGGGTCCGGCGACCGGTGAGCGGGCTGCCGGCAGGCTACGGCACCGGGTTCCCGTGCTGTATGTCCACGGCTGGTCGGACTACTTCTACAACGCCCCGCTGGCCCGGCTCTTCGAGGAGCACGGTTACGCCTTCCACGCCCTGGACCTGCGCAAGTACGGACGCTCGCTGCGCCCGGGCCAGACTCCCGGCTGGGTCCAGAGCCTGCAGGTCTACGACGACGAGATCGGCTCGGCGCTGCGCCTGATCGCCGGGGACCACCCCGAGCCCCCGGTGCTGATGGGACACTCCACCGGCGGGCTCACCCTCTCCCTGTGGGCCGACCGGCATCCGGGCCGGGCCCGGGCCCTGGTGCTGAACAGCCCCTGGCTGGAGATGCAGGGCTCCGCGCTGGTGCGGCTGATGGCCCAGGCCGTGCTGGACCCGGTGGCCCGGCTGCAGCCGAAGAGCTTCCTGAGGCTGCCCCGCGTGGACCACTACTGGCGGTCCATCTCGGACGAGGCCGAGGGCGACTGGGCGCTGCACCCGCTCTGGCGTCCCCGGCACTCCTTCGAGGTGCCCGGCGGCTGGCTGCAGGCGGTGATGGCCGGGCACGCCCGGGTGGCGTCCGGGCTGGGGCTGGCCGAGCCGGTCTACGTCATGCTGTCCGACCGCACGGTCTTCGGCACCAGGTGGTCCGAGGACATGACGGCCGCGGACGTCGTGCTGGACGTGGAGGTCCTGGCCCAGCGTGCCACCCGCCTCGGCCGGCACGTGACGGTGGTCCGCCATCCCGGCGCCCTGCACGACGTGATGGCCTCCGTCGAGCCCATCCGCCGGACGGCCGCCCGCGAGATGTTCACGTGGCTGGGTGCCTACGCCTGAGCGTCGCCCGACCGGTCCACGGCTCCCCCGTAACGGCGGTCGCGCCGGGCGTAGACCTCGACGGCGTCCCACAGGGTGGTCCGGTCCACGTCCGGCCACAGCGTGTCCAGGAAGACCAGCTCCGCGTAGGCGGACTGCCAGAGCAGGAAGTTGGAGAGCCGCTGTTCCCCCGAGGTGCGCAGGAACAGGTCCACGTCCGGGACGTCCGGCTCGTCCAGGTGCCGGGTGATGGTCTCCTCCCGGATGCCCGCCGCGGACAGCCGCCCGGCCTCGACCTCCCGGGCGATGTCCTTCACCGCGTCGGTGATCTCGGCCCGCGAGCCGTAGTTCACGCACATCGTCAGGTGGCAGCGGGTGTTCTGCCGGGTCTGGTCCTCGGCGACGAGCAGTTCGTCCACGACGGACTTCCACAGCCGGGGCCGGCGGCCGTTCCACCGGATCCGCACCCCCCAGGAGTCCAGGGTGTCCCGCTGGCGGCGCAGCACGTCACGGGAGAAGCCCATCAGGAAGCGCACCTCCTCCGGGGAGCGCTTCCAGTTCTCCGTGGAGAAGGCGTAGACGGTCACGTACTCGATCCCGAGCTGCACGGCGCCGGCCATGACGTCCAGCAGGGCCGCCTCCCCGGCCCGGTGGCCCTCGGTGCGGGGCAGCCCGCGCTGGTTGGCCCACCGGCCGTTGCCGTCCATGACGATCGCCACGTGGCGTGGCACGAACCGCGGGTCCATGACCGGTGGTTGCGCCCCGCTGGGGTGCGGGTACGGCTCCTGGACGGCGCGGGCGGGTCGACGGGGCATGCGGTCCTCTAGGGGTGGCGGTCGGCGTCCTGGCCCATCACGGCCAGGGACTTCAGGTGGCGTTCCAGGTGGAACTGCAGGTACCCCGCCACGATACCGGCCGCCTCGCGCCGGGAGGCCTCCGGCGCGGCGTCCGCGGTCGTCCAGTCCCCCGAGAGCAGGGCGGCCAGCAGCGCCACCGACTGGGGGGCCGGCGTCGAGGACCCGGGCGGCCGGCAGTCGTCGCAGACGCTGCCGCCGAGCGTGACGTTGACGGAGCGGTGCGGCCCGGGCGCCCCGCAGCGGGCGCACGAGGTGAAACTCGGCGCCCAGCCTGCCGTCGCCAGGGCCCGCAGAAGGTACGAGTCCAGCAGCAGGCGGGGTGCGTGGGCCCGCCGTGCCAGGGCCGCCAGGGCCCCGTGCAGCAAGCGGTACTGGCTCGGCGCCTCGACCCCGCCACCGTGCTCCCCCACCTCGGTCACCGTCAGCCGTTCGGCCGTCTCCACCATGGCGGAGGCCGCCGCGTAGGCGTCGTAATCCGCGGCGATGGCGGTGCCGTAGGGGGTGACCGATTGGGCCTGGGTGATGATGTCCAGGTTCCGGCCGTGGACGAGCTGCAGCCGGGACAGCATGAACGGCTCCAGGGTGGCCCCGAACTTCGAGGTCGTCCGGCGGACCCCCTTGGCCACGGCCCGGACCTGGCCGTGGCCGGGGGTCAGCAGCACGATGATGCGATCCGCCTCACCCAGCTTGTAGGTGCGCAGCACCAGGGCGTCGGTGCGATAGCTGTTGGCGGCATAACCGCCGCCCCGGCCCGCCATCGTCGGTGACCGTCAGTGGGCGGCCGACCCGGACGCCGCGGGACCGACGATGGCCTCGAGCAGTTCGGCGTCGTCCCGCAGGGCACGGTTGACGGCGGAGACGACGGCCTTGAGCGAGGCCATCGTGGTGTTGTAGTCCAGCCCCACGCCCCACAGGACGCGCTCCCCCACGGCGCACTCGACGTACGCCGCCGCCATCGCCGAGCCACCCTCCGACAGGGCGTGCTCGGTGTAGTCGAGCACCCGGATGTCGAGCCCGTCCTCGGACAGGATCGTCAGCAGGGCGGCGATGGGTCCGTTGCCGGACGCGGTGCGCTGGTGCCGCACGCCCGCGACGTCTGCCTCGGCCGTCATCGTGAAGCTGCCGTCCTCGGCGGTCTCGGAGTGCACCGCGCCGAGCCGGTAGTGACCCCAGCGGGTCTGGCCCTCCTCGGCCGGCAGGTACTCGTCCTGGAAGACCTGCCAGAGCTGGTCGCCCGTGACCTCCCCGCCCTGGCTGTCCGCCATCCGCTGGATGACGTGGGAGAACTCGATCTGCGCACGACGCGGCAGGTCCAGGTTGTGCTCGCTCTTGAGCAGGTAGGCCACGCCGCCCTTGCCGGACTGCGAGTTCACCCGGATCACGGCCTCGTAGGAGCGCCCGATGTCCTGGGGGTCGATCGGCAGGTAGGGGACCGCCCACGGGATGCCGTCCCGGTCGGTGCCGGCCTCGGCCGCGTCGGCGTCCATGACCTCGAAGCCCTTCTTGATGGCATCCTGGTGCGAACCGGAGAAGGCGGTGAACACCAGGTCGCCGCCGTAGGGCACCCGCTCGGCGACCTTGAGCTGGTTGCAGTACTCGACCGTCCGGCGGATCGAGTCCATGTCGGAGAAGTCGATCATCGGGTCGATGCCCTGGCTGTAGAGGTTCATGCCCAGGGTGACCAGGTCCACGTTCCCGGTGCGCTCACCGTTGCCGAACAGGCAGCCCTCGATCCGGTCCGCGCCGGCCATGTAGCCCAGCTCGGCGGCGGCCACACCGGTGCCGCGGTCGTTGTGCGGGTGCAGGGACAGGATGATGGCGTCCCGGTGGGCGAGGTTGCGGTGCATCCACTCGATCGAGTCGGCGTAGACGTTCGGGGTCGCCATCTCCACGGTGGCCGGCAGGTTCAGGATCATCTGGCGGTCGGTGGAGGCCTCCAGGACCTCGGCCACCTCGTTGGAGATGCGGGCGGCGAACTCCAGCTCCGTGCCGGTGAAGGACTCCGGGGAGTACTGGTAGATGATCTCCGTGCCCTTCATCTGCTCCTCGTACTTCCGGCACAGTCGGGCCCCGGAGGTGGCGATGTCCACGATGCCGTCCTGGTCCTCGCGGAACACGACGCGGCGCTGGAGCACGGAGGTGGAGTTGTACAGGTGCACGATCGCGCGGTGGCAGCCCTCGAGCGCCTCATACGTGCGCTCGATCAGGTGCTCGCGGGACTGGGTGAGGACCTGGATGGTGACGTCCTCGGGGATCCGGTCCTCGGTGATCAGCTGGCGGACGAAGTCGAAATCGGTCTGCGATGCCGACGGGAAGCCGACCTCGATCTCCTTGTAGCCCATGGACACCAGCAGCTCGAACATCCGCAGCTTGCGCTCCGGCCCCATCGGGTCGATGAGGGCCTGGTTGCCGTCGCGCAGGTCGACCGCGCACCACCGGGGCGCCTCGGTGATGACCTTGTCCGGCCACGTGCGGTCCGGCAGGTGGACCTGGATCTGGTCCTGGAAGGGGGTGTACTTGTGGAACTTCATCCCGGAGGACTTCTGCAGGTTGCGCATGGTGCTGTTCAGCGTGCCTTTCATGGATCCGGCGTGGACCGGAGGGTCTGACGGGGGCAGGGGCCGTGGTTCTTCCTCCGCAACGGGGATCCGGCCCCACCGGGTGCTGCGAACACCCGGCGCGTCAGCGCGTGGCGGGCACCACGACCGACGGCTCAGCCCCGTTGCGGCGGCCTAGTAGCAGCCCCGCAACGGTGTCCGGGAGGATCCCGGCGAGTCCCAGTCGGTCACGCATGGCATCAGACTAGCACCGCGCGCGCCGCGGGTCGGGAGAGCGTCAGAACCCCAGCCGGCCGAGCTGCTTGGGATCGCGCTGCCACTCCTTGGCGACCTTGACCCGCAGGTCGAGGTAGACGGGGGTGCCCAGGAGCCGCTCGATCGAGGTGCGGGCCTGGGAGCCGATCGCCTTGAGCCGGGAGCCGCCCTTGCCGATGATGATCGCCTTCTGGCTGTCCCGCTCCACGAACACGTTGGCGTGCACGTCCAGCAGCGGCCTGTCCGCGGGCCGTCCCTCTCGGGGGTTCATCTCCTCGACCACGACGGCCACGGAGTGCGGCAGCTCGTCCCGCACCCCCTCCAGGGCCGCCTCGCGGATCAGCTCGGCGACCATGACGGCCTCCGGCTCGTCCGTGAGCTCGCCCCCGGGGTACAGCGGCGGGGACAGGGGCAACTGACCGGCCAGCACCTCGGCCACGTCCTCCACCTGGTGGCCCTTGACCGCTGAGACGGGCACGACGGCGGCAAAGCCGGCCCCGCCGTTCTCCGGGCCCAGGACCTCGTCCCCCAGCGCCGTGACGGCCAGCAGCTGCTCGGCGACCTGGTCCGGCTTCACCTTGTCCGTCTTGGTCACCAGCGCCACGACCGGGCGGCGGTTCAGCAGGGCCAGCTGGCCGGCGATGTAGCGGTCCCCCGGCCCGATCCTCTCGTCCGCCGGGATGCAGAACCCGACGGCGTCGACCTCACCCAGCGTCTCGGCCACCAGGTCGTTGAGCCGCTGGCCCAGCAGGGTCCGGGGCCGGTGCAGCCCGGGGGTGTCCACCAGCACCAGCTGGAAGGCGTCCCGGTGGACGATGCCGCGGATGGTGTGCCGGGTGGTCTGCGGCTTGGAGGAGGTGATGGCCACCTTCTCCCCCACCAGGGCGTTGGTCAGCGTGGACTTGCCGGCGTTGGGCCGCCCCACGAGGGAGACGAATCCGGCCCGGAAGCCCTCGGGTACCGCGTTGGGGTCGAGCAGGTTGGTCATCGGGTCTCCCGGTATGCGTGGGCGTCGGTGTGTTCGTCCTCGTCCTGAGGTGCCGGCACCAGTTCGGTGCCCGGCCGGCGTCGGGGTCCGGCGGTGTCCCGGACGATGAGACGGGCGACGCGGTTGCGACGCCCCTCGAGGGACTCGGCGGTCAGTTCGATGCCCTGTACGGTCACGCACGAGCCCTGGATCGGGACCCGGCCGAGGGTCTTGGCGAGCAGGCCGCCGACGGTGTCGATGTCGTCCTCGTCGTCCAGGTCCACGCCGAACATCTCGGCGAAGTCGTCGATGCCCATCCGGGCATCCACCCGGAAGGTCCCGTCCTGGAGGGGTTCGACCTCGGGCCGGTCCTGCCGGTCGTACTCGTCCGAGATCTCCCCGACGATCTCCTCGATGAGGTCCTCGAGCGTGACCAGTCCGGCGGTGCCACCGTACTCGTCGACCACGATGGCCACGTGCTTGGACTCGCGCTGCAGTTCCGGCAGCAGTGCGGAGACCTGCTTGGACTCCGGGACGAACCGGACGTCCCGGGCCACGGGGTCGACGGGCGCGGTCCGGTCCACGTCGCCGTCGGGACCGCGGTGCAGGGCCCGGGCGACGTCCTTGAGGTAGACCATCCCGAAGACCTCGTCGGCGTTGTCCCCGATCAGCGGGATGCGGGAGCAGCCCGAGCGCAGGAACAGGTTCATCGCGTCCTCGAGGGAGGTGCCCGTCTCCATCGTGACGATGTCGGTGCGCGGGACCATGACGGCCCGCACGAGCGTGTCCCCCATGTCGAAGACCGACTGGATCAGTTCGGCCTCGGAGTCCTCCAGGACGTCGGCGTCGTTGGCGCGGGCCACGAACTCGCGGAAGTGCCGCTCCTCGATCTCCGCGGCCTCCTCCTCCTCGTCCTCCGAACGTGGCCCGGGCGCGGCGAACCGGGCCGGGAGCGGGCCGAGCAGCACGGTGAGGAACCGGACGAGGCCGGCGGTGCGCTGGGCGGCGGCCACCTCGTGCCGGGTACCGACCTGGCGCGGGGAGAGCACCACCAGCAGCAGTGCCACCAGGCCCATCAGGACCGTGGACACCACCGCGGTGAGCCACACGATCCCGATCAGCGAGTGGATGAACAGGGTGCCGGCGACCGCCGCGGTGGTCTCGGCGAACAATCGCCAGAACCGCAGGGCGTGCAGGTGCTCGGGCAGGCGGGCCATCACGGTGAGGATTGGGCTGCGCGGGCGCCGCAGGGCGATGCCCTCGGCCTCCTTGCGGGACAGGTAGCCCAGGGACGTCTCGGCCACGGCCAGCGTCCAGGTCAGGAGCAACAGCAGCGCCAGCAGCACCGCCAGCAGGATGGTGGTCAGCACGGCTCAGTCCTCGGTGGGATCGGGCGCCGGCCGGCCGAGGTAGTCCCCGAGCAACCGGGCCTGCAGGCCGAACATCTCGGCGCGGTCCTCGGGCTCCTCGTGGTCGAAGCCGAGCAGGTGCAGGATGCCGTGGGTCAGCAGCAGCAGGATCTCATCCGACGTCGGGTGCCCGCCCCGGGCGGCCTGCACGGCCGCCACCTGGGGGCAGATGACCACGTCGCCGAGCAGCCCCTCGGGGCTGGGCGCCTCGGGGGTGCCCGGACGCAGCTCGTCCATGGGGAAGCTCATCACGTCCGTGGCCCCGGGCAGGTCCATCCACTCCAGGTGCAGCTGCTCCATGGCCGCCTCGTCCACGCAGATCACGGACAGCTCGGCCCCGGGGTGGACGTGCAGTCCGGCCAGCACGGACCTGGCCAGTCCCAGCAGCGACTCCTCGTCGACGGCGACGCCGGACTCATTGACGATCTCAACGGCCATGGCTGAGCCCCTCGTAGGCGTCCACGATCCGGCTGACCAGGCGGTGCCGGACCACGTCGGTGGAGGTCAGCCGCACCACCGCGATGTCGTCCACGCCCTCGAGCACGGAGACCGCCTGCGCCAGCCCGGAGTCGGTCCCGCGGGGCAGGTCGACCTGGCTGGTGTCCCCGGTGACGACCATGTGCGAGCCGAAGCCCAACCGGGTCAGGAACATCTTCATCTGCTCACCGGTGGTGTTCTGGGCCTCGTCGAGGATGATGAAGGCGTCGTTGAGCGTGCGGCCGCGCATGTACGCCAGCGGGGCCACCTCGATGGTGCCGTCCGCCATGAGCCGGGGGATCGACTCCGGCTCCACCATGTCGTGCAGGGCGTCGTAGAGCGGGCGCAGGTAGGGGTCGATCTTCTCGGACAGCGTCCCCGGCAGGTACCCCAGGCGTTCCCCGGCCTCGACCGCGGGGCGGGTCAGGATGATCCGGTTGACCTCCTTGGCCTGCAGTGCCTGGACGGCCTTGGCCATGGCCAGGTAGGTCTTGCCGGTGCCGGCCGGCCCGAGCCCGAAGACGACGGTGTGCTCGTCGATGCACTCGACGTAGCGCTGCTGGTTGACCGTCTTGGGCCGGATCTTGCGTCCCCGACTGGACAGGATGGAGGCCGAGAGCATCCCCGAGGCCCGGGCCCCGGACCCGCCCCGGACCAGGGTGGACACCTGTTCCACCACCTCCGGGGTGATCGTGGTGCCCCGCCGGGCCAGCACGTTGAGGTCCTCGATGATCTGGCGCGCCTGGCCCACGTCGGCGGTCCGCCCGTCCACGTCCAGGTCCTGGCCCCGGACGGCCAGGGCCAGTCCGGGGTAGATGCCCTCGAGGATGCGCAGCAACAGGTCCTGCGTGCCCAGGGTCCGGACCATGTCCTCGGCGGAGGCGAAGGTGATGGTGATCTGGTCCCGGTCGGTTCCGGTCGAATCGGTGGGGAGGCTCAAGGCGGGGGGTTCAGCTCCTGCTGTGGTGGGTGGCTCTGGTGGAAGTCTACGACCGGGACCCGAAACGTCCCAGCAGTTGCTGGACGACGGCGGTCGCCGCGGGCCCCGCGGTGGAGGACCGCAGCACGTTGCGCCCCAGCAGGACGGGCACGGCCCCGGCCTGGGTGAGCGCCGTGAGCTCGGCCGGGCTGATGCCGCCCTCGGGGCCCACGACCATCACGATCCGGTCCACGGCGGCCGCCTCGGCCACCGCCTCGCCGAGCGGGGCCTGCGCCTCCTCGTGGAGGACCAGCACCAGCGTCCCGGGGCCGCAGACTGACGCGACCCCGACGCCGTCGAGCATCTCGCGGGCCTCCGGCACCCGGGTGCGCCGGGCCTGTTTCGCGGCCGCCAGCAGGGCGGCCTCCCACTTGGCCAGGGCCTTGGCCGTCTTGTCGGTCCGGGCGCCCTTGCCCGGCTTCCCGCCCGTCCACCGCACGATGGAGCGCTCGGCCTGCCAGGGATGGACCGCGTCCAGCCCGAGCTCGGTTCCGGCCTGGACGGCCATCAGGTCCCGGTCGCCCTTGGCCAGTGCCTGCACGAGGACCAGCTCCGGAAGCGGTGCCGGTTCGTCCGTGACGGACCGGGCGGTCGCCTCCAGCCGGTCGGGGGCGGCGGCGACGACGGTCGCCGTGACCCGGCGTCCGGAGCCGTCGGCTACGTCGAGCGGCTCCCCCGGGCCCAGCCGCATCGACTGGGCGGCGTGGCGGGCCTCGGCGCCGGTGAGCACGACGGCGTCACCGGGCGCGGTGGTGGCCAGCGAACCGGCGTCGAGGTAGAACAGCGGGTTGCTCACGGGCGATCGCTCACAGGTTCTTGAGGTTGTCCCGCAGCTTGGAGAACAGCCCGCGGTGCTCGGTGCTGCCGTGCACGGCCTCCTCACCGCGGGCCATCGCGAGCTCCGCGAGCAGTCGCCGCTGCTCGTCGTCGAGCCGGGTGGGGGTCTCCACGCGCAGGGTGACCTTCAGGTCCCCGCGGCCGGAACCGCGCAGCCGCCCGACGCCCAGGCCCTTGAGCACCTGCACCTCACCCGACTGGGTGCCCGCCCGGACCGGCACCTGCTGTTCACCGTCGAAGGTGTCCAGCGTGAGCTCGGTGCCCAGGGCGGCGGCCGTCATCGGCACGGTCATGGTCGCCAGCAGGTCGTCGCCGTCCCGCGTGAACACGTCGTGGTGCCGGACGTCGATCTCCACGTAGAGGTCGCCGTTGGGGCCGCCGCCCGGGCCGGCCTCCCCCCGTCCGGCCAACTGGATGCGGGTGCCGGTGGCGACGCCGGCGGGGATCTTGATGGTCAGGGACGCGCGGTCGCGCACGCGGCCCTGGCCGTTGCACTCGCGGCAGGGATCCGGGATGACGGTGCCGAAGCCCTGGCACGCCGAACAGGTCTCGGCGGCCATCACCGTGCCCAGGATGGAACGGACGGGGCGGCGGATGGCGCCCTGGCCGTGGCAGATGGAACAGGTCTCGGGGTGGGTGCCGGGCCGGCAGCAGGAGCCGTCACACTCCGGGCAGACCACCGCGGTGTCCACCTCGAGGGTCTTGTCCACGCCGAACACGGCGTCCACCAGGTCGATCCGCGCGGTGATCAGCGCGTCCTGGCCGCGGCGGGACCGGCTCGCCGGGCCACGCCCGCCGCCGCCCATGCCGCCACCGCCCCCGAAGAACGTCTCGAAGATGTCCTGGAAGCCGCCGAAGTCACCCCCGCCGAATCCGCCCATGCCGCCGGTGCCGTTCTCGTGGCCGGTCGCGTCGTAGTTGCGCCGCTTGTCCTCGTCCGAGAGCACCTCGTAGGCGCGGGTGACCTCCTTGAACTGGTCTCCGGCCTCCGGGGCGGGGTTGACGTCGGGGTGGAGCTTGCGGGCCAGCTTGCGGTAGGCGCGCTTGATCTCCTCGGCAGAGGCGTCACGGCTGACGCCGAGGACCTCGTAGTGGTCTGCCACGGTGTGGGGTATTCCTTCCGGACGGGATTCGTGTTCGGGTCTGATGCGGCCCGGCAGTCTACTGGGACAGGATCCTGGACAGGTAGCGGGCGATGGCGCGGACCGCGGTCATGGTGCCGGGGTAGTCCATGCGGGTGGGTCCGACGACCCCGAGCTTGGCGCCGGCCCCGGGTCCGTAACCGGCCGCGATGACCGAGGTCTCGGCCAGCGAACCGGTGTTCTCGGACCCGATGCGCACGCTCAGGCCCCGCACATCCTGCTCCATCTCGGTCAGCAGGCGCAACAGCACGACCTGCTCCTCGAGGGCCTCCAGGATGGGGCCGATCGAGTACGGGAAGTCCCCCGGTGACCGGGCCAGGTTGGCCGTGCCGGCCATGATGATGCGGTCCTCGCGCCGGGCTGCCAGCAACTGGTCCAGCTGGCCGGCCAGGACGCCCGCCAGTTCCCGGTCCTGCTCCGGCACGGTCGCCATGGCGGCCCGGAGCCCGTCGGCGGCCTGGACGGGGGTCAGGCCGTCGAGGTGGCGCAGGAACAGCTGCTTCAGGGCGTTCAGGGAGGTCTCCGAGACGTCCTGCTCGGTGGTGACGGCGCGCTGGTCCACCTGGCCGGAGGACAGGATCACCACCGCCAGGACGCGGCGGGGGGCCAGGGCGACCAGCTCCAGGTGCCGCACGGTGGAGGAGTCCAGGTGCGGGTACTGCAGCACGGCCACCTGGTGGGTCAGCTGGGAGAGCAGCCGGACGGTGCGGGACATCATCTCGTGCAGGTCATCGGAGGAGTCCAGCAGGGTCTGCACAGCCCGGCGCTCCGCGGCCGAGAGCGGCTTGACCTCGGAGATCTGGTCCACGAAGACGCGGTAGCCCTTGTCCGTCGGGATGCGCCCGGCCGAGGTGTGCGGGGCCACGATCAGCCCCTCGTCCTCCAGGGCGGCCATGTCATTGCGCACGGTCGCCGAGGACACGCCCAGCTGGTGGCGGTCCACGAGGGCCTTGGAGCCGACCGGTTCCCGGGAGGCCACGTAGTCCTCCACGATCGCCTGCAGCACCTGCATGCGGCGCGGCTGCTCGCTCATCTCACCCTCCCGTCGTCGGTCAGTGGTGCACCGGTCGTCCCGGCCATGCACTTAGCACTCGTCGAGTTCAAGTGCCAAGTCTAATACCTCTGTCCAGTCCGCTCCCGGCGCCTCCCGCCACCCGGTCGTGTCCGAGCCGTCCCGCTCCGCCCACGACCCGGTTCACGCCGGGCGCGAGCCGTTCCCCGGGTTCTCCGGGACGCCTTGCTAGCGTCGGGGCCCATGGAATGGAACAGCTGGGGACCCGGCACCCTGGACGGCGGCTTCCGGCCGGCGGCCCGCGCCGTGCCGGAGGTCCCCGCGGACCGCGGCACGGTCCTGGAGGACGCCGGCACGGGATTCACCGGGGCCGTCCTGCGGGTGGAGAAGTCCGGCGGGGTGCACCTGGTGGTGCTGGAGGACCGCAGGGGCCGGACGAAGTCCTTCCCGCTGGGCTTCGGCTTCCTCGTGGACGGCGACCCGGTCCAGGTGGTGCCCCCCGCGCCTGCCGCTCCGGGCCGCACGCTCGGGGTGACGGGCAAGGCCCTGCCGGCCAGGACGGCGTCGGGGTCCGTGCGGGTGAGCCACGCCCGGGCCCGCACCGCGCGCGCCTCCCGCATCTGGGTGGAGGGCCTGCACGACGCCGAGCTGGTGGAGAAGGTCTGGGGTGAGGACCTCCGGCTGGAGGGGATCGTCGTCGAGCCCCTGCACGGCGTGGATGACCTCGCCGGTGCGATCGCCGACTTCTCCCCCGGGCCGCAGCGCCGGCTCGGGATCCTCGTGGACCACCTCGTGTCCGGGTCCAAGGAGGAGCGCATCGCCGCGGAGGCGATGCGGGTGCCCGGGGCGCGCGGCAACGTGCTGATCGTCGGCCACCCCTACGTGGACGTCTGGCAGGTCATCAAGCCGGCCGTGCTGGGCATCGAGGCCTGGCCGGTGGTGCCCAGGGGCCAGGACTGGAAGACCGGGATCCTCAAGGGCCTGGGCTGGCCGCACCGGACCAAGGAGGACGTCGGCCTCGGCTGGAAGCGGCTGCTCTCCCGGGTGCGCACCTACGCCGACCTCGAGCCCGCCCTGCTGGGCCGCGTCGAGGAGGTCATCGACTTCCTCACCGCCGTGGGCGACTAGCAGCGGCGGATATCCACGTAGGATGTCCTACGGAATCCGGCGTAGTACCCCCACTCCCGAGAGGCAGAAGGACGTGTCACAGCAGCAGCCCAGCGGTCCGCACCGCCAGCGTCCGGTCGCCGCGCCCCGGCGCGACCAGCACCTGCAGGGCTCCCCTGCCAAGGCCGCACCCCTGACGCCCGCGCAGGACCGCCAGTGGGCCACCTTGGCGCACTTCGGCGGCATCCTGGGCTTCGTCCCCTCCCTGGTGATCTACCTCGTCTTCCGCCACCGCGGGCCCTTCACGGCCCAGGAGGCCAAGGAGGCGCTGAACTTCACGCTGCCGCCCACGGTGCTGGCGATCGTGGCGAACCTGCTGGCCCTGATCCCCGTGGTCGGCGGGGTCTTCGGGATCATCGCGATGCTCATCTGGCTGTTCATGACCATCTCCGGCCTGGCCGCGGGCATCCACTGCAACAAGGGCCGGCCGTACCGGTACCCGTTCAACCTGCGCCTGATCCAGTAGGCCCGTCCGTCCGTCCTCACAGGACATGTCCGGCGCGGGACCGCACCGGATGGGTCCCCTCGGGGATGACGAACCGGTGGGGGCGTCTCAGAACCCCGCCAGCCGCCGCACGATCGCGTCGTCCAGCAGGCGGCCCTGCAGGGTCGGGATGATCCGGCCGGCCAGGGCGGCCCGGCCATCCAGCAGTCCCTCGGCGATCATCGCCGCGATCTCACCCCTGGCCTGGGCGCCGCCGTCCGGTGCCACGTCCAGGACGCTGGTCTCCAGGCCCTCCGACAGCCGGACACCGAGCATGACGCGCTCCAGGAACCTGGCCTCGGCATCGGGTTCCTCCCGGCCCACGGACGGTGACACGCCGGTGGCCAGACGCTGGGCGTAGGCGGCCGGGTGCTTGGCGTTCCAGAACCGGACGCCGGCGAGGTGGGAGTGGGCGCCCGGGCCGGCACCCCACCAGTCCTGGTCGCGCCAGTAGGCCATGTTGTGGCGGGCGCGGTGGATGCCCTCGTCCAGCGGATCCAGGGCCCAGTTGGAGATCTCGTACCACCGGTAGCCGGCCTCGGCGAGCAGCCGCTCGGCCAGCAGGTACTTGTCCGCCTGGTCGTCGGGGTCGACGTCGGCCTGGACGCCGCGCTTGACGGAGGACCCGAACTTGGTGCCCTCCTCGACGATCAAGGAGTACGCGGAGACGTGGTCCGGGCGCAGCGCCAGCGCCGCCTCCACCGTGGTCCGCCAGTCCTCCAGGGACTCTCCCGGCGTGCCGTAGATGAGGTCCAGGGACACCTCCAGGCCCGCGTCCCGGGCCCACCCGACGGCGGCCGGCACGTTCTCCGGGCGGTGCGTGCGGTCCAGGGTGGCCAGCACGTGGGGCACCGCGGACTGCATGCCGAAGGACACGCGGGTGAAACCCCCGGCGGCCAGTTCGGCCAGCGACCGCGCGGTGACCGAGTCCGGGTTGGCCTCGGTGGTGACCTCGGCTCCCGGCGCGAGGCCGAAGACCTCGCGGGCCCGGCCGAGGATGCCGACCAGGTCCGCGGCGGGCAGCAGCGTGGGGGTGCCGCCGCCGAAGAACACGGTCTCCAGCTGCCGTGCCGGCACGTCCGAGGCCGCCAGCACCCCGGCGGCGAAGTCGAACTCGCCGGTCACCGTGCCGGCATAGCTGGAGCGGGACGCCCCGGGACCCAGGTCCTCGGCGGTGTACGTGTTGAAGTCGCAGTACCCGCAGCGGACCTCGCAGAACGGCACGTGGACGTACAGGCTGAACGTCCGCGGCGCGCCGGCGGACTCGGCCTCACGCACTCGGCGGGCCACGTGCGCGGGCAACCGGCCGTCGTCGGGCGCGGGGTCACCCTCGGGAAGGATGGAAGGCAAGCGGTACTACTCTCCTACTACTGCTGCTGCGATGTGCTGGCTACTTCTTGGCGCCGGTCTCGGAACCCGCGCCCTCGGAGGACAGGGCGGCGATGAAGGCCTCCTGAGGGACCTCCACCCGGCCGACCATCTTCATGCGCTTCTTGCCCTCCTTCTGCTTCTCGAGCAGCTTGCGCTTGCGGGAGATGTCACCGCCGTAGCACTTCGAGAGCACGTCCTTGCGGATCGCGCGGATGTTCTCGCGGGCGATGATGCGGGAGCCGATCGCGGCCTGGATCGGCACCTCGTACTGCTGCCGGGGGATGAGCTCCTTGAGCTTGCCCGTCATCATCACGCCGTAGGAGTAGGCGTTGTCCTTGTGGGTGATGGAGCTGAAGGCGTCCACCTGCTCGCCCTGTAGCAGGATGTCGACCTTGACCAGGTCCGCGACCTGATCGCCGTCGGTCTTCCACTCCAGGGAGGCGTAGCCCTTGGTGCGGGACTTCAGCTGGTCGAAGAAGTCGAAGATGATCTCCGCCAGCGGGATCCAGTAGCGGATCTCCACCCGCTCCTCGGAGAGGTAGTCCATGCCGCGCATCTGCCCGCGCTTGCCCTGGCACAGCTCCATGACGGCACCGATGAACTCCGAGGGGACGATGATCGTGATCGAGGCCATCGGCTCGCGGACCTCGTTGATCTTGCCCTCGGGGAACTCGGACGGGTTGGTCACGGTGATGACCTGTCCGTCCTCCCGGGTGACCTCGTAGACCACGTTCGGTGCGGTGGAGATCAGCGCGAGGTCGAACTCTCGCTCGAGCCGCTCGCGGATGATCTCCAGGTGCAGCAGGCCCAGGAAGCCCACGCGGAAGCCGAAGCCCAGGGCCACCGAGGTCTCCGGCTCGTAGACCAGGGCCGCGTCGTTGAGCTTGAGCTTGTCCAGCGCGTCGCGCAGCACCGGGTAGTCGGAGCCGTCGATGGGGTACAGGCCGGAGAACACCATCGGCTTGGGGTCCTCGTACCCGCCGATGCGCTCCGTGGCCGGCTTGGCCGCCGAGGTGACCGTGTCACCGACCTTGGACTGGCGCACGTCCTTCACGCCGGTGATCAGGTAGCCCACCTCGCCCACGGCCAGGCCCTTCGAGGGGATCGGCTCGGGCGAGGACACGCCGATCTCGAGCAGCTCGTGGGTGGCGCCCGTCGACATCATGGTGATCTTCTCCCGCGGGGAGAGCCTGCCGTCCACCACGCGCACGTAGGTGACGACGCCGCGGTAGGTGTCGTAGACGGAGTCGAAGATCATGGCCCGGGCCGGACCGTCCGTGTTCCCCTGGGGAGCCGGGATCTCGGCGACGACGCGGTCCAGCAGGGCCTCCACGCCGACACCGGTCTTGCCGGAGACGCGCAGGACGTCGTCCGGATCGCAGCCGATCAGGCCGGCGATCTCGGCCGCGTACTTCTCGGGCTCGGCCGAGGGCAGGTCGATCTTGTTCAGGACCGGGATGATCGTCAGGTCGTTCTCCATGGCCAGGTACAGATTGGCCAGGGTCTGTGCCTCGATCCCCTGCGCGGCGTCCACCAGCAGGATCGCGCCCTCACAGGCGGCGAGTGAGCGGGAGACCTCGTAGGTGAAGTCCACGTGCCCGGGGGTGTCGATCATGTTGAGCGCGTAGTCGGCGCCGTCCACGTTCCACGGCATGCGCACGGCCTGGGACTTGATGGTGATGCCGCGCTCGCGCTCGATGTCCATCCGGTCCAGGTACTGGGCCTTCATGTCCCGGGGCTGGACCACGCCGGTGGACTGCAGCATGCGGTCGGCCAGGGTGGACTTGCCGTGGTCGATGTGCGCGATGATGCAGAAGTTACGGATCACCGCCGGATCGGTGGCGGCGGGCACCGGGGCGTGGATCGCCATGGGCGACACGGGCATCTTCCTTCGACTGGGGAACGTGGGCGCGCCTGGCGGGGCCAGGCGGGACTGGCTCCCCATTCTTCCATGTTTCCCGCCGCGGATCCGCCTCGATGCGACGCGCTCGTTCCCCGCGGCGCGGACACCCGTTGGTAGGTTCGTGCCATGGCCCTGAACCTGAACCGCCTGCTGTCCGCCGGCCGTGCGGTGGCCCGCCTCGTCCGGGACGTCCGGCGTTCCTCCGCGCCCTCCCCCGGACGGCACGACGACGGCACCGGCTCCCAGCGCTCCCGCCCCCAGCCCCGCCTGCCCGGGTCGCGGCAGGGCTCGACCCGCCCGGCCCAGCCCCGCGTCGTCCCGGGCGGTGCGCGACCGGGCAGCGCGCGACCGGGCGATGCGGCCGGCGTCGGGCCTGCGGGTGAGGTCCTGGACTACCCGGGTGACTTCCACGGCCGGGCCAGGGTGGAGTACGACCCGGCCCCCGGCCCCGAGGCCGGGCCGGGCGAGATCGTGTGGACGTGGGTGCCGTTCGAGGAGCTCGACGGCCGGGGCAAGGACCGCCCCGTCCTGGTGGTCGGCCGCAACGGTGACTACCTGCTGGCCGCCCAGCTCACGACGCGGGACCGCAACAACGGGGTACGGCGGGACCGGGATTACATCGACATCGGCACCGGCCCGTGGGACTCGAGGGGCCGCCCGTCCGAGGTGAAGCTGGACCGGATCCTGCAGGTCAGTGCCCGCGACGTCCGGCGGGAGGGTGGGGTGCTCCCCCGGAACGCGTTCGAGACGGTGGCCCGAGGACTCCACGACCGGAACGGGTGGTCGTGATAGACTATTCAGTTGTGTGTCCGCGCAGGTCGACGGGCACTCCCGGAACGGCTTTCCAGGGCATCCCCACGCCTCTCAGTCGCCGGATCCGGGAATATCCCTCACCGACCAAAGTCCGAAGCAACAGAAAGACTCTTTCGTGGCCAACATCAAGTCCCAGAAGAAGCGCATCCTCACCAACGAGAAGGCTCGCCAGCGCAACGTCGCCGTGAAGTCCGAGCTGCGCACCGCCATCCGCGCCGTGGACAAGGCCGTCACCGCCGGTGACCAGGCCGCCGCCTCCTCCGCCGTCGCGCTGGCCAGCAAGAAGCTGGACAAGGCCGTCAGCAAGGGCGTCATCCACAAGAACCAGGCTGCCAACCGCAAGTCCGGTATCGCCAAGCGCGTGAACAAGATCAGCGCCTGATCCTCACGCTGCGCCGGCGCCCCGCGCCAGGCACCGAGGCCCCCGTCCCATCGGACGGGGGCCTCGTGCGTTCAGCGGACGTCACCGGCCGGTGAGCGCCAGAGTGTCACCGGTCGGTGCGCCGTGAGCGCCGGGCCGTCAGCGCCGGGCCGTGAGGGCGATGCGGGTGACGACGCGCTCGACGGCGTACTCGGCGTCCTTGGCCAGTCCCTTGGCCTCGGCGTCGGCCTGCGCGACCCACTCGATGGCTGCCGCGATGGTCGCGGGATTCCAGAACCGGACGGTCTCCGAGACGCGCTTGGCCTGCCAGGGGGCCATCCCCAGGACCTGGGCGACCTGGCCCTGCGAGATGCGGGCGTCGACGATCCGGGCGATCTGCCGGGTCTTCATGGCCAAGGCCCCCGTGATGGCCGGTGCGGAGACCCCGGTGGCCAGGGCGTGCCGCAACAGCGCGGTGGCCTGACCGGCCCGGCCCTCGATGGCCGCGTCGGCGACCCGGAAGGCGGTGGCCTCGACCCGTCCGCCGTAGTACCGGTCCACGACCTGGGTGGTCACGGTCCCCTCGGTGTCCGCGGCCAGCTGCTGACAGGCCACCGCGAGGTCGGTCAGCGATCCGCCCGTGGCGTCGATGAGGGACCGGACGGCCTCCTGGTCGATCGACCGGCGCCGGGACCGGAACTCGCCGACCACGAAGTCGGCCTTGTCCGCGTCGGACTTGATGGGCTGGCACTCCACCAGCACCCCGGACGAGGTGACCACGTCCAGCAGCCTCTTGCCGCGGTTGCCTCCGGAGTGGCGCAGGATCAGGGTGACGTCATCGGCGGGGGCGGCCACGTAGTCGAGGCAGTCGGCCAGGAACGCCTCGTTCATGTCCTGCAGGCCCTCGGCCAGGACGATCTTCGCCTCGCCGAACAGGGACGGGCTGGCCAGCATGGACAGTTGTCCGGACTGGTAGTCGGCGGCATCCAGCCGGTGGAGCTCCAGGCCCGGGTCCGCCTGCCGCAGCGCGGTCCTGACCCGGTCCGTGACCCGGGTGGCGATGAAGTCCTCGGGCCCCTTCAGGAGCATGAGGGGCGCCGGTTCCACGCGTCGCCAGTCGGTGCCGGAGCTGGTGGATCGGCGAGAGCGGCTGGGGGCGGGCATGCGTGTCATCCTACCGGGATGGTGCCCGCCGCCCGGCCGGTCACCGCGGGTGCGAACTGGCCGGTCACGGTCGGCACCAGCTGTCCGTCGCGGAGCGAGACGACCGTCGTGCCGTGCTCATCGGTGCGCACGACCGGCCCGTGCCGCTGGAGCTCGGTGATGACGGACGGGTGCGGATGCCCGTAGCTGTTCTCCCGGCCGACCTGCACCACCGACAACGCCGGCATCAGGGCGCGCACGAGGTCGTTCCCACCGTTCCTGGCCCCGTGGTGGCTCACCTTGAGCACGTCCACCGTCTCCGGGAACACTCCCTGGCGCAGCAGTGCACCGGTGGCCTCCTGCTCCATGTCCCCCGTGAGCAGGACGGTGTAGGACCCCTGAGGCGTGTGCACGGTGGCCGCCATCTGCAGGGAGGCATCGTTCTCGTCGCGCGCCTCCGAGTCCGCGGCCAGCACCTCCCAGTCCACCCGCCATACCGATGCCGGCTCACCCACCGTGCCCGTCTCCCCCACCCCCGGCCGGCGCGCACCGGCGGGGGCGCGAGCGCCTCCGGCGCCCTCGGCGGCAGATCGGTCCTCACGGTCCCCTGCGCCCGGCCCGCCGGCCCCGGGGGTGGCCATGCTCGAGTAGACGACGGCAGCAGGCTGGCAGCACTCGGCGAGCGCGGCGGCGGAACCCGCATGGTCCTGGTGCAGGTGGGACAGCACGAGCAGGTCGATCCGCTCCACACCGACGTTCCGGAGGCAGGACGTCGCCGCCCCCGGGTCCGGGCCCGTGTCGACCACCATCGCCGACCGCTGCCCCGTACGCAGGACCAGCATGTCCCCCTGGCCGACGTCGCAGGCGGCCAGGGACCAGTCCCGCGGGACGGGCCCGGTCGGTGGGGAGACGACGAGGGCAAGCTGACTGCCGACGGCGGCGCACACGAGCGTCCACGCCGCGGCCAGCGACCACCGCAGGGTTCGGGAGGACGGGGCGCCGCGCGGAACCGGACCGGCGGGGATCCGGCGCACGCGGGCGGGCCGCGTTCGTTCCCACCGCAGCAGCAGCCAGAGCAAGGCCAGGGCCGCGAGCACGTGCAGGGCCACCAGGACTGCCCCGAGCACTCCCCCGGGCCAGGCATGGAGCGCTCCCGGCAGTGACGACAGGGCGCCGGCGATCCAGCCGATCCCTGCGGCCGGCCAGCCGATCAGCCAGAAGACGGCGGAGGCCAGGCCGGCGAGCGGCACGGCGAGGATGGCAGCCGCCGTGCCCGGCACGGTGATGAGGGGGACGAGGGGTGCCGCGAACAGGTTGGCGGGCACAGCATAGCTGCTGAGCGTGCCCGCGATCCCCACCAGCACCGGCTGGCAGGCGACCTGGGCACAGACGGTCACCGCGAGCGCGGCGCCGATCGTCCCGGCGACCGGTCCGGGCAGTATCCTCCCGAGCGTGGCGGTCAGCCACTGTTCCACCGGTCGTGCGGCCAGGACGATGCCGGCGGTGGCTGCCAGGGAGAGCTGGAATGCCGGTTCGGCGGCCAGCGCCGGTTTCCAGCACAGCAGGACGCAGCCGGCCAGGCACAGCAGCGGCAGGGCCTGCCGTCCCCGCCCGAAGAACACCGCCCAGGCGCCGATCCCGCCCATCACGGCCGCCCGGATCACGGAGGGTTCCGGGCCGACGATGATGACGAAGACGACCAGCACCCCCAGGACCGCGCCCAGCACCACCGGGCGACGGATCCGCAGGGTGCGCAGGCTCATCATGACTGCGCCGGCCAGGAGGGTGCAGTTGGCACCGCTGACGGCGGACAGGTGACTGAGCCCGGAGGCCTTCATCGCCTCGTCCAGTTCCGGGTCCTGCACGGAGCGGTCCCCCAGGACGAGTCCTGGAAGCAGCTGGGGTGCCGCGCCCACGCTGCCGGCCGCCGCGTCGCGGACCGCCGCTCGCACCACCTCGCGCCCCGTGCTCCCGCCCGTGCCGCTCTCCGCGCCTGTCCCACCGTTGTGGTCCGGGCATGACCCGGCATCCGGGCCGGTGCGGGCACGAGCGAACACCGTGGTACCGGACGGCTCAAGATCGGCCGTCAGGCATAGCCGTGTGCCAAGCTCCATACCGTCCCACTCCGCATCTCCGGAGACGACGACCTCGGTGCCCTCTGGCACGGTCCGTACCGGGTGTCCGAAGGCATCCACGGCAACGGTCACGTGCCACCGGTCCCCGAAGGCCCCCGGGGACCTCACCGCCCCACCCGTCGCCCGACCGGAGAGGCGCACCGGCTGGCCCGCGGACACCGCATCCTCCCAGCCGGAGGCCTTCACCGGGGCCCGGTCCCCGACGGCCTGCACTGCCGCGACGGCCGCGACCCACAGCGCACAGGCGGTGAGCGCCGTCAGGCTCACCAGTGCCACACGCCCACTGCGCGCAATGGCAACCAACAGCACCGTGACCGCGGCGGCCGCCACTCCCAGGCCCCACGGCAGCATCTGCACCCACTCATACGGGAGGACCGGAACGGCCAGACACGTCACCAGCGTCAGCAGCAGGGCCGGCACGAGCCGCACGTCGACCGGCCCGGGCACCGGTCCGGCAGTCGGTGGCCTCACCGGCCGTCCAGCCCGTCGGACCACCACGGCATCGTCGTCACTGGGCTGGATGCGGTGGGACCGACCCGGGTGCGCCCTCGACCCCGACTCTGGGTCCGCCCTCGTGGTCGTCTCACCAGCTGACGAGTCCGTCGAGGCGTTCCATCATGGCCGGGCCGATGCCGGACACCGCGTCCAGGTCCTCCAGCGACCCGTAGGGTCCGACCTGCTCGCGGTGGTCGACGATCCTGCCGGCCAGCGCGGGTCCGATGCCGGGCAGCTGTTCGAGCTCGGCGGCATCCGCCGTGTTGACGTTGACCGTGCCGCTCGGGGAGCCGGGTTCACCCGGAGCCTCGTTCACCGGCTGTCTCCCAGGACCGTCACCGGGTTCCGTCCCACCGGTCGCCAGTGGGGTGTCCGGTCCAGGCACGAGGATCTGGCTGGCGTCCACGGCCGGTGCGGCGAGGTTCAGCAGGTCGAGTCTCGCCCGCGTCGTCGACCCGCCGGCGGCATGGAGGGCGTCGGCCACGCGCGAACCGGCCGGCAGCTCCACGAGCCCCGGTTCGTGGACCTCTCCCGCCACGTGCACGATCACGGCCCCGGGGGCGGTGCCCACCGTGCCGATGTCCTGGTCCATCGGTGACGGCCCGACGCCTGGCTGGCCGGCTTCCGCAGGTCCGGGCACTGCCGTGGACGAGGGGCCGCGGTCCGTGCCCGCCCGCTGTTCAGCGTCCTCGGCGTCACGGCCGCGGTGCCCCTCCCGGTTCTCGAGGGCGGCGGCCTGTGGTGCGGGGGTACCCGTCGGCCCGGCCGGTGACACCAGCCAGCTGACGGCCCACCACGTGGCGGCGAGCACCGCCAGCAACAGGACGGCGGAGGTCACGACGCGCCCCCGCCACAAGGGGGCCACTGGAGGCGGCTGCTCCCAGTCCCCCGTCACGGAGGTGTCGTCCTGGCTGTGGCGTCCCATGCCTCCACCCTCGCCCGGTCGAACGGGCCACGGGCAGGTCAGTGCACCGGGAGGGTGCGACACGCCGTCAGGAGGCGGGCTGTGGAGTGGGCACCGGGTTCATCGTGACCCCGAGCGCCCCCAGGCCCAGGTGCGCGGCCAGCACCGCAGGGAGCCGGATCACCGGCACGGGCATCGCGGACAGGCTCTGCAGGCGGCCGGCCAGTTCGTGGGCGGCCTCCTGGTTGCCGAAGCCGTGGACCGCGATGCGCTCGGAGGGCCCCGGCGTGTCCGAGTCCTGCGCCGCCTCCCGGACCAGTTCGACCAGACGCTCCGTCGCCCGGGCCGTGGTGCGCGGCCGGTCGACGAGGGAGACCACCCCGTCCTCGAGCGTGAGCACCGGCTTGACGTGCAGCAGGGACCCCAGCAGACCCGCCACCGTCCCGATCCGACCGCCCCGGCGCAACTGCTCCAAGTTGGGCACGGTGAAGAACACCCCGGAGTCCTGGCTCGCCGCGTCCACGACGGACACCAGCTGGTCCGGGGCCACGCCGAAGCCCGCCCCGATCACGGCGTCGATCACCACCGTTCCGAGCGCGAACCCGGCCGTGTGCGAGTCGACCACCGAGACGGGGATGAGCGACTCCCGCGCGGCCAACCGCGCGGCCTCCACGGTCCCGGACAGCCTGCCGGACAGGTGGACGGAGATGATCTGCTCGAAACCGGCCTCGGCCAGCGACTGGTACACGGCACTGAACGCACCGGGTGAGGGCCGGGAGGTCTTCACGGGTGTCCCGGCGGCCAGGGCCAACGGCAGCTCCCGCAGCAGGTCGGGCGTGCCGTCCGTGTAGATCTGGTCACCGATCATCACCGGCATGGGCACCTGGCGCAGGCCGCGGGCCAGCGGGTGGGCGAGCACCTCGGCCGGGATCGAGGCCGAGGAGTCGGTGACGATCGCGGTCCGCCCCTTCCGCGGCGGGCGGAGTCCGAGCCGGACCCGGCCGCTCTGGGAGGCCCGCAGCTGGCGGATCCGGACGAGCATGGCGGCCTGCCACTCGGCGATGTCGACCACGCGCACTCCCTTCAACGCCCGACGGTTCCGGCTTTAACCTAGGCGACCCGGGGCACCACGGCCCCGGGTCGCCTGCTCTGGGTCTCAGATGACGATGTTGACCAGCTTCGGCTCGCGCACGATGACCTTGCGGACCTCAGCCCCGTCGAGGACCCGCTGGACGGCCTCGGACGCCAACGCCAGCGCCTCCAGATCGGCCGCGGAGATGTCCACGGCCACCTCGAGGCGGTCCCGGACCTTGCCCTTGACCTGGACCACGGCGGTGGTGGTGTCCTCCACCAGCAGCGCCTCGTCCACGGCCGGCCAGCCGGCCCGGGCCACCGACGGCTCGTGGCCCAGCCGGGCCCACATGTCCTCGGCGGTGTAGGGGGCGAACAGGCTCAGCAGCACGGCCACGGCCTCCACGGCCTCCCGGACGGCGGGGTCGCCCGCCCCGGCACCGGAGTCGATCTCCTTGCGGGCGGCGTTGACCAGTTCCATGGTCCGGGCGATGACCACGTTGAACTTGTGCTCGTCCAGCAACCGGGCGGCATCCGCCACCGTGCGGTGGGTGGCCTGGCGCAGGGACTTCACGCCGCCGTCGGGATCCGTGCCCGGCGCCGCGCCGGCGGACTGCACGTCCTGGGCCAGCCGCCACGCGCGGGCCAGGAACTTGGCCGAGCCCGACGGCGAGACGTCCGCCCAGTCCACGTCGTCCTCTGGCGGGGAGGCGAAGATCATCGTCAGGCGCACGGCGTCCACGCCGAAGGTGTCCAGCTGCTCTCCGAGGTCCACCCCGTTGCCGAGCGACTTGGACATGGCCTTGCCGCCGTTGAGCACCTGGCCCTGGTTCAGCAGCGCCTTGAACGGCTCCGTGAAGGACACCAGGCCCATGTCGTAGAGCGCCTTGGTGAAGAACCGCGAGTAGAGCAGGTGCAGGATCGCGTGCTCCACGCCGCCGACGTACTGGTCCACCGGCAGCCAGCGATCCACGGCGTCGCGGTCGAAGGCCTGGGTGTCGTCGTGGGCCGAGGCGTAGCGGATGTAGTACCAGGACGAGTCCACGAAGGTGTCCATGGTGTCGGTGTCCCGCAGCGCCGCGCCCCCGCAGGACGGGCACGTGGTGTTGACCCACTCCTCGATGCCGGCCAGCGGGGACTTGCCCTTCGGCGCCAGCTTCTCCCCGGTGACGTCGGTCGGGAGCAGCACGGGCAGCTGGTCCTCCGGCACGGGGACCTCGCCGCAACCGGCGCAGTGCACGATCGGGATCGGTGCGCCCCAGAACCGCTGGCGGGACAGCAGCCAGTCCCGCAGGCGGAAGTTCACGGTGCCGCGGCCGGTACCCCGGCCGTCCAGGATCTCGATGGCGCGGCTGATCGCGGCGGTCTTGTCCAGGCCGTCCAGCTCGCCGGAGTTCACCAGGGTGCCGTCCCCGGTGGTGGCCACACCGGACACCGCCGGGTCCTCCTCACCGGTGTCCACGACCATGCGCACGGTCAGGTCCATCGCGCGGGCGAAATCCAGGTCGCGCTGGTCGTGGGCGGGCACGGCCATGATGGCGCCGGTGCCGTAGTCGGCCAGGACGTAGTCGGAGGCCCAGATCGGCAGCCGCTCGCCGTTCAGCGGGTTCACGGCATACCGGCCCAGGAAGACCCCGGTCTTGGAGCGTTCGGTGGACTGCCGCTCGATCTCCGAGACGTGCGTCAGTTCCTCGCGGTAGGCCTCCAGGGCCTCGCGGTACTCCGGGTCCACCAGTTCCAGGGCCAGGTCGGCGTCCGCGGCCACGACCATGAAGGTCGAGCCGAACAGGGTGTCCGGGCGGGTGGTGAACACGGTGATCGACTGGCCGGGCTGGCCGTTGCGCGCCTCGACCTGGAAGTCCACGTGGGCGCCCTCGGAGCGGCCGATCCAGTTGCGCTGCATCGCCAGCACGCGATCGGGCCAGTGGCCCTCCAGCTCGGACATGTCCTCGAGCAGGCGATCGGCGTAGTCGGTGATCTTGAAGTACCACTGGTTCAGGGACTTCTTGGTCACCTGGGTGCCGCAGCGTTCGCAGGCACCGTTGACGACCTGCTCGTTGGCCAGCACCGTCTGGTCCTTCGGGCACCAGTTGACCGGGGAGTCCTTCCGGTAGGCCAGGCCCTTGGCGTAGAACTGCTGGAACAGCCACTGGGTCCACCGGTAGTACTCGGGGTCGGAGGTGTGCAGCTGGCGGGACCAGTCGGTGGAGATCGCGTAGCGCTGGAACGAGGACTTCTGCGTCTCGATGTTCCGGTAGGTCCACTCGGCCGGGTGGGCGTTGTTCTTGATGGCGGCGTTCTCCGCGGGCAGCCCGAAGGAGTCCCAGCCGATCGGGTGCATCACGTCGTAGCCGAGTTGCGTCCAGTACCGGGCGACGACGTCGCCCATGGCGAAGGCCTCCGCGTGGCCCATGTGCAGGTCACCGGACGGGTAGGGGAACATGTCCAGCACGTAGCGGCGCTCCGCGGACCCGTCGTCCAGCGGCGCGAAGGTCTCGTGCTTCTCCCAGTAACCGCCCCAGCGGTCCTCTAGGGCCCGGAACGAGTACTCCTCGGGCGCGGCCTGGGTGGCCTGCCCCGTCACGGGGTCCTGGGGAGTACCTTGCGCTGCCTGGCTCACGGAAGTCCTGTCCTTGAAGTGCGGTGGAAACGGGGTGTCAACATCACGACGCCGGCCCGTCAACCGGGCGCTCGACGCGCCCGCCCATCCTACTCCGCGGCGGCTGTCGCCTCGGAACCGCGCCTACGGCGGCTGCCGGCGGTGAGCCGGCCCGCCACGACGGACCGTGCCCGTGCCGTCCCGTCGACCCCGCTCGCTCCTGGCCGCGAACCACAGGACGGTGACCATCACGGCCAGCACGTCGGCGAAGCCCAGGATCGCGGCCCAGGGCACCACGATGTCCCCGCCGCGCAGGTTGCTGTAGAAGGACCCCATCGGGACCAGCAGGGGCCAGAGGACGGCCACGTTGCGCACCACGGCGAATGCGGTGGAATACACCACACCGAGCCCGAAGAGGAACACCATCTCCCGCAGGCCCATGCCGTAGCCGATGTGGTAGGCGGCGTACAGGGCTGCAGCACCGCCCACGCCGGGCACGGAACCGAAGCAGGCCTCCAACCGGGTCTGTACGAAACCGCGGAAGTAGACCACTTCGAAGAGACCGACGGTCAGGGCAAGGAACAGCAACGGGACCCAGTCCACCGGACGTGGCAGGGCGTAACCCCACAGCGTGAGCAGGAACTGCACGGCCGCCAGGACGAGTCCCAGGATGAGCGCCTGACGCAGGTTGTCCCGGCGGAACCCGAGCTCGGCCAACGCCCTGCGCCGGATCCAGGTCGTGTACACGACCGGTCCCACCACGCCCAGCAGCATCCCGGCCGCGAAGCACAGGAACAGGCCCAGGGTGTTCTGCTGGGTGAACACGCGGAACGCCAGCCAGAACAGCGCCACGACCCCGGTGTACAGCACTGCCACCACGGCGAGGTCGGGCCAGTCCACGCGCATCGCCAGCCGGGGCCTGTCCCCCGGGACGACCAGCACCAGGATGAGGGCGAGCGCCGGGATGGTGATCCCGTACAGCAGTTCGTTGCCGGCACCCAGCAACAGCAGGGCACCGACGAGGAAGAGCGGCCACGCCATCCGCCGCACGGCCTGGAGGTCCATCTCTACCGCCTAGTACACGCCTGGCCCCGGGGACCAGGGAAGGTGTTGACAGGCACAGTGTGCGCGCGGTCCCTGCGGCGTTCAATGCCGCGAGCACGGGACACCAGGGCCAGTTCCCCGGACCCGGCACGGCCCTACGCTCAGGCGCGTTCCGACGCCGGCTCCGTCATCCAGCCCATCGACCGGCTGATGGCCTTCTGCCAACCGGACAGGAGTCCTTCGCGGTGCGAGGCGTCCATCCTCGGCTCCCAGCGGCCGCCCTCGCGCCAGAGTCCGGCCAGTTCCTCCAGGCCCGACCACACGCCGGCGGCGAGTCCCGCGGCATGGGCGGCCCCGACCGCCGTCGTCTCCACCTGTTCCGGACGCACCACCGGGACGCCCAGGATGTCGGCCTGGAACTGCATCAGGTCGTCGTTGACGGTCATGCCACCGTCCACCCGCAGTTCCTCAGGACGCTGGCCGGTGTCCGCCACCACCGCCTCCAGCACGTCCCGCGACTGGTAGGCGGTCGCCTCCAGGGCCGCTCGGGCCAGGTGGCCCGCCGTGGCATAGCCGGTCAGTCCGGCGATCAGCCCGCGGGCGTCGGGGCGCCAGTACGGGGCGTAGAGACCGGAGAACGCGGGTACGAAGTAGACGCCCCCGTTGTCCTCCACGGTGCCCGCGAGCGCCTCGACCTCGGCCGAGGTGCGGATGAGGCCGAGGTTGTCCCGCAGCCACTGCACGAGTGAACCGGCCACGGCCACGGAACCCTCCAGCGCGTAGGCGGCCGGCGCGTCCTCCACCTGGTAGGCGACCGTGGTGACGAGTCCGTGGGAGGAGGGTTCCGCCGTCGTGCCGGTGTTCTGCAGCATGAAGCATCCCGTGCCGTAGGTATTCTTGACGTCCCCGCGGTCGAAGGCCGCCTGGCCGAAGGTCGCCGCCTGCTGGTCGCCGAGGATGCCGCAGACGGGGACGCCGTTCAGTGGTTCGGCCCCCACGATGGTGCCGAACTCTCCCACGGACGGGTGGATCCGGGGCAGCATCGAGGCGGCCAGGTCCGGGTCGATGCCGAAGACCGACGCGAGGTCCTCGTCCCAGTCGAGGGTGTCCAGGTCCATGAGCAGGGTGCGCGAGGCGTTGGTGACGTCCGTGGCGTGGACTCCACCGTCCGTGCCGCCGGTGAGGTTCCACAGCAGCCAGCTGTCGATGGTGCCGGCGCGCAGGCGGCCGTTGCGGGCCAGGTCGGCGGCCTCCGGGACGTTCTCCAGCATCCAGGCGATCTTGCCCGCGGCGAAGTAGGAGGCCAGGGGCAGTCCGGTGCGGGCGCGGACCGCGTCCTCGTGTCCGTCGGAGCGGAGCCGAGCCATGAGGGCGTCGGTGCGCACGTCCTGCCAGACCAGGGCCCGGTGGACGGGCCGGCCGGTGACCGCGTCCCACAGGACGGTCGTCTCGCGCTGGTTCGTGATCCCGACGGCGGCGATGTCCCCCGGGCGCATCCGGGCGCGGGTCAGTGCCAGGCCGCTCAGCTCCCGGGTGTTCTCCCAGATCTCCACCGGGTCGTGCTCCACCCAGCCCGGGCGCGGGAAGTGCTGACGGTGCTCGCGCTGGGCGCTGGCGATGATGGAGCCGGACTGGTCCATCACCACGACGCGGGTGGAGGTGGTGCCCTGGTCGATGCTGATCACGGCGCTGGGAGGCATGGCGGCAGGATACCGGCTGTGGACAGGGCGGACAGCGGATGGGGCGGCTGTGTTTGAATGTCGGGTGTGGCCTGGGACACGGGATGACTAGGCTCTTTGAACTGCTGTGGGGATGGCAGGCCGGGGCGTGCGAGCGCGGCTCCGGTGGCTGGCCTCGTGGCCTGACGGGGGGTTCCTCCATGACTGAACCTGTGAGCACGTTGCTGATGAGTCGCCGGACCGCGCGGGCGGGTGCTGCGGTGGCGGTACTGGCCCTGGCGCTGACCGCTTGCGGCGGTGGGGCCGACGATCCGGACACCGGCGCTCCGGCGAGCACGGCCTCGGCGTCGAGCGAGGCCTCACCGGAACCGAGTGCATCCGAGGACGCGAAGGACTCAGCAGCGCCCTCGAGGTCCTCGACGGCGTCCCAGGACGCGGCGGACGGTGAGTTCGTCCCGGCCTCCTCCGACGGGCCCGCCCAGAACGTGCCGGTACCCCAGATGCCGACTGCCGCCAAGGAGCAGACACAGGAAGGCCTGGAGGCCGCCCTGGAGTATTGGTGGGAAGCAGAGCGGTACCTCAAGCTGACTGGTGACCCTGATCCACTGCGAGCAATCTCGACCGAAGACTGTGCCTTGTGTGAAGAGTTGATCAAGAACTGGCCAGCAATTTATAGGGCTGACGGTTGGGCAGACATAGGAGAAACAGAAATGGAGGTCGCGTTTAGTTCGCTAGATAACAACAATCTCGGTGGACGGGCAATCTTGATGGTTTCGGAGGCGCCCGGTGAGGTCTACCGGCCCGACGGTTCAAGGGTGGAGTCGGCTTCGGGTGACGGAAGCAAAGACGTCGGCTGGGGTGCCGGCGCCAGATACTCCGGCGGGCAGTGGCAGATTGAAGACATGAGCGTGCAATGAAGACTGGAGCTCTGACCAGGTTGTTGGTTGCATGCACAATTCCTGCACTGCTGACCGCTAGTTCAATGACGGCTGTTGCCGATAATGACGATCCGTTCAGCCGCATTAAGGCCAACACGGGAGATGCCAGTGCGGATGTGAAAGTCGAGCGGGATCAAGCGGCAACTGGAGATAAGGCCGTGGACCTTGAAAGTACGGAGTCATCTGAGTCCAATTCCAGGTCTAAGGCGAATACCGGGCTCAAGTCTAAATATGTAGAGCTACTTCAACCCTTTTGCCTCGGGGGGCATGAAAACGACGGAACAGGGTACATCGACTGCTTCGAAATCGAGCAGACCCTGTGCACCGAGGATGGAAGCCAGTACGTCATCCGGGCACGCTATGAACGTGCTGATCCCACCAATTCGCTACAACGCTTCGGACAACCGTTCTGCTCCGAAGCGTCGGACCCGGTCATCAGTGATCCAGCAGAGGCCGAGCCGGAGGCTCCACCGATGCCCGTCGTGACGCTCGCTGACTTCCGGCGTCTGGACATCGCCCCCTCGAAGATCGAGTCGGACTCCGGAGGGTTCGGGCTGATCCGGGCCAACACCAACTTCTATGCCACCGAGGAGTCACAGACCCTCAACACCACCATGCTGGGCCAGCAGGTCGCCATCCAGGCGATCCCGGTGCAGTGGACGTTCACCTACGGCGACGGCAGTGCCCCGCTGGTCAGTACCACCCCGGGAGGGCCGCAGCGCGAGTTCAACCAGGAGACCACCACGTCCCACGCCTATCAGCAGACCGGTACCTTCCCGGTCACCGTGGCCACCGCCTACCGGGGACAGTTCTCCGTCAACGGTGGTCCCTGGATCGCCATTCCCGGCACCGCCAGTGTGCCCAGCACCCCGGTGGAAGCCGACATCTGGCGATCCGAGGCCAAGAACGTCGCCGAGGACTGCCACCAGAACCCCGACGGTTGGGCGTGCGCCAACCCCTTCATCGAAGACTGACCTGCCGCCCCACGACGATGCCGGCGGATGAGGCGCTGGGCCCATTAACCCCGCCGCTATCGGAGGGCGCCGACTGCCTGGAGGCCGCCCGCGGGTCGTCCCGCCGCTGCCCGACCGGCGTCCTCAGATCCCGAGCCCACGCGGCCGTCGGTCCGAAGGACGTCAGAGGAGACATCATGGCCGAGCCCCTCCCGGGGCCGTGGTTCCCGATGGCGCAGGTACATCACGAGCATGAAGGCCGAAGTCAGAAGGTAGAAGCCGTGCAGGGCCCAGATGGGACCGGTCGGCAGGCTGAACACGTAGACGGAGTGCACGACGTTGCCGAGATTCGCCAGCAAGAGGTTTCCCAGGCTGTACGACGCCAGGTCCCGGGTCCGCACGGCCTTGATCAGCATCGGCAGCACGCTGCCGACGAAGACGATGGAGGAGATCACTCCCGCCAGTACCGCCAAGTCGAAGTCCATGGTCCTCGTCGCTCTCCAGATCGGCTGATGCTTCCGGAACCAACGCTAGGAGTCCGCCTCGGGCGGTGGATCGGGCGAATCCCCCATCTTCATCGGCCGAGGATGGGGAGTTTGACCTAGTCCGCCGTTCACCGTCTGACCACGACGGATCGGTAGGCTGACCGTGTGAACACCGAGCGGACCCCAGGCGGCAGGCGCCCACTGCCCATCCGGTGGAGGGATCGCCTCCTCGTCCCTCCGGCCCCGCGCGACACCGCGGTGATCACCGGCCACCGGGCTAGGACCCCGGAACGGCGGATCGTCGAGGTGCCGGACCCCGTCTCTGGCCGTGCCACCCCGATCGCCGTCTGGCACTACGCGACGGCACCCCGCCAGAGCGCAGAAGGACCCACCACACCGGTGGTCATGATCCACGGGTTCCGAGGCGATCACCATGGGCTGACGCTGCTCGCCGACTGCCTCCCGGAGATGGAGTTCTACCTCCCCGAGCTGCCCGGGTTCGGGCACTCCCCCGCTTTCCCGGACGCCGAGCACACCGTCGCGCACTACGCCACGGCCGTGGGCGCTGCGGTGCACGCGCTGGGCCTGGTCCCGATACCCGACGCAGGGCGCCCGGCCACGGCACCGGAGGCGGCGGCCAGGCCCGTGCTGCTCGGCCATTCCTTCGGGTCCGTGGTCGCCGCTCACCTCGCCGCGGAGCAGCCGTCGCGGTGGAGCGAGCTCATCCTCGTCAATCCGATCTGCGAGCCGGCCCTGTCCGTCGACGGCACCCGCTCAGAACGGACGCTGGCGCGTCTGGCCCAGGGTTACTACGCGGCCTCCGCGGCCCTGCCCGAGTCGTTGGGCATGGCCCTGCTGTCCTCCCCGGTGGTCGTCTGGTTCACGGGAACGGTGATGGCCAAGACGAAGGACCGTCATACGCTCGCGTACCTCCACGACCAGCATCAGAGGTACTTCTCCGCGTTCGACCACCGCCGCGTGCTGGTGGAGTCGTATCGCGCGTCGATCAGGGGAACGGCCCTGGACGTCGCCGATCGCTTGGCGTTGCCCGTCCTCCTCGTGGCGGGCGCCCAGGACGAGCTGGGCTCCGTGGCGGGCCAGGAACACCTGGCCCGTCGGATCCGCGAGGTCTCTCCCCGGGTCAGCCTGGAGGTGTTCGACGGCGTCGGGCACCTCATCCACTATGAACGGGCCCCGGAGACGGCCGGGGTGATCCGGGACTTCCTGCGGACCGACTGATCACCACCGCGCGGGATGGACTACGGCAGGTCCACCGGGTCGATCCGCAACCGCACCGGCTCGGTCAACCGCCGGGCGCTGGCCGCCGCCCGTGCGGCGCGCAACGACTCGACGACCCGCCGAGCTGCGGAATAGGGGAAGAAGAGCAGTGCCCGGTGCCGGACCGGACCGGTAGATCCGTCCGCGTGCCCGAATCCTGCGTCGTCGCCCACCGGGACCGGTCCCACCCAGGGCAGGGGGGACGGCCCACCGAGGGGGCCCACGAGGTCCATGAACGCGGCCACGGCGTCGGCGGGTCCGGACACCTCGGCCATCCGCACGGCCGGCGGCAGCCCGAGCTCACGGCGCTCGGCCAGTTGACGCGAGGCGTACCCGGCGGCGTCCATGCGCACCAGGGCTCCCACCACGTCCTCCTGCGACGCGGTGACCACGGCCACGCCCCCGTCCTGGCGCGGCCGGACCAGGGCGGCCGCCGCGAACCACCGCGACAGCACCTGCCCCGGGGTGCGCAGCCCCTCGCGTTGGAGCTGGTTGTCACCGTCGAGCAGCAGCGCCGCCGCATAACCGCCCTCGGCCACGGGTTCTGCACCGATGGTGGCGACCACCAGCGCCGGGGTGCCGTCCACGGTCGAGAGGATGTGGTCCCCCGAGGAGGACAAGATCGGCGTGTCCGGGAAGGCCCGTCCGAGCTCGTCGGCGGTCCGGTCCACGCCCCGGGAGCCGGCCCGCAGGCGGTGGCTGCCGCACTCGGGGCACTCGTACTGTCGCTCCCGCCGCCCACACCACCGGCACGCGGTCTCGTTCCGGGCGGAGGCCGTCCGGTCCGGGTATCCCAGCGGGCCCGTGCAGTGCCGGCAGCGAGCCGGTGTCCCGCAGTCCTGACAGCTCAGGGCGGGAATGAACCCGCTGCGGCCGACCTGCACGAGCACGGGACCGGGCTCGCCGTGCCGGCCCTCCAGTCCCTCCCGCGCGGCCTTCCAGGCGGCCTGCGGCAGTCGTGCGCGCGCCAGCACCGGATCGCGCTCCGACTCCCAGGAGTCCGCGGTGGCCACGACCCGCGGGGTCGCGGCGTGCACCGTCTGGCGGTCCACGCCCAGCTCCCCCAGCCACCCGGACTCGACCAGCCGCTGGACCTCGGGGGTGCGCGACGTGGAGGCCAGTAACAGTCCGGCCCCGGCCATCTCGGAGCGCAGCAGGGCCACCTCCCGGACGTGCTGGTACGGCGCCCGCGGTTCGGAGTGCAGGGCGTCGTCGTCGTTCCAGACGGCCACCAGGCCGAGGTCCGGCACGGGTGCCCAGATCGCGGACCGCGTGCCCACCGCGATCCGCCGCTGACCCCGCCGCAACTGCAGGAAGGCCCGGTAGCGAGGGGTGGGTCCGTCGTCGGCGGTCAGCCGCGCGTACGCGCCGGCGCCCACGCGGCGGTCCAGTGCCCGGCAGAGCCGGTCCAGGTCGCGCTGGTCCGGGACCACCACGACGGCGGCCCGGCCGGCCTCGGCGGTCCGCGCGGCCGCGTCGGTCAGCAGGGTGGCGGAGTCCCAGCTGCCGTGGGCGCTCGGCACGGTCACCGCCGCGCGGGGCCCCTCTCCCGCGGTGACCTGCCGGAAGAACGAGGTGGCGCCGTCCAGACGGGTCCAGTCGAAGCGGCTGCCGGCATCGGGCCGGAACCCGGGCTCGGCGGCAGCCGGCACGGTCGAGACGGGGTCCGGGGCGGGGTCCGGGGCGGGTGCCTCGGCAACCGGTCCGACGGGCGATCCGGCCTCCGGTCCGCTGCCGGCGCCGTCCGCACCGGGGGCCTCAGCCGTGGCACCCGGGTGGTCGGGCTCTGCTGTCCCCACGGCCTCCGGGGCCTCGGCCTCGGCGTCCATCTGCTTCTCCACCCGGGCCACGCGGGGTGGCACGGCCACACGGAGGACGTCCGCCACGTTCCCGGCGTACCGCGCGGCGACGGCGCGGGCCAGGTCCAGGACCTCCGGTGCGAGGACCTGCTCGCGGGAGACCACCGCGCGCAGGGGCAGCAGCTTGGCACCGGTCGAGGGCTCGGAACCCCGCGAGACGAGCCAGCCCAGCACGTCCTGGTGGCCGAAGGGCACCCGCACCCGCACCCCCGGGCGGGCCTCGTCGTCGAGCGCATGGGGCACCAGGTAGTCGAACTCCCGGTCCAGGTGGGGAACCCCGGAGTCCAGCAGGACCCGGGCCACGGGGTCGTCCGGCCAGCCCCCGGCGACCTCGGGCAGACCGGTCACCGGGGCGGGCACCGGGATGTGGAAGAGGGGCTCCTCGGTCACCAGCCGACGGCGGCGCGCAGGGCGTCGACGCGGTCCAGCCGCTCCCAGGTGAAGTCCGGGTCCTCACGGCCGAAGTGACCGTGGGCGGCGGTCTTCCGGTAGATCGGCCGCAACAGGTTCAGGTCCCGGATGATGGCCAGCGGACGCAGGTCGAACACCTCGTTGACCGCCTTGATGATGGCGGCCTCGTCGACCTTCGCGGTGCCGAAGGTGTCGACGTACAGGCCCACGGGGCGGGCCTTGCCGATGGCGTAGGCGACCTGGAACTCGGCGCGGTCCGCCAGTCCGGCGGCGACCACGTTCTTGGCCACCCAGCGCATCGCGTAGGCCGCGGAGCGGTCCACCTTGGACGGGTCCTTGCCGGAGAAGGCACCGCCTCCGTGGCGGGCCATGCCGCCGTAGGTGTCCACGATGATCTTGCGCCCGGTCAGGCCGGCATCGCCGACCGGTCCGCCGATGACGAAGGGACCACCGGGGTTGATGATGACCTGCGCCCCGGAGTAGTCGAGGCCGGACTGGTCCAGGACCGGGCGGATGACGAGCCGCTCCACGTCTGCCCTCACCTGCTCCTGCGTGACGTCCGGCAGGTGCTGGGTGGAGACCACCACGGTCTCGATGGTCTTGGGCAGGCCGTCCTCGCCGTAGCCGACGGTGACCTGCGTCTTGCCGTCCGGCAGCAGGTAGGGCATGGGCGACTCGTCCATGGTGCGGACCGTGGTCAGCCGCTCGGAGAGCCGGTGCGCCAGGAAGATCGGGGTCGGCATGTAGGTGGGGGTCTCGTTCGAGGCGTAGCCGAACATGATGCCCTGGTCGCCGGCTCCCTGGAGGTCCACGGCGTCCACGGAGCCGCCGCGGGCCTCGAGGGAGGTGGACACGCCCGCGTGGATGTCCGAGGACTGCTGGCCGATGGAGATGTTCACGCCGCAGCGTGCGCCGTCGAAGCCGTTGGCGGAGGAGTCGTAGCCGATCCCGAGGATGGTCTCGCGCACGATCTGCGGGATCTCCACGTAGGCGGAGGTGTTCACCTCGCCGGCCACCTGCACCAGACCCGTGGTCGTCAGGGTCTCCACGGCCACCTTCGCGGTGGGGTCCTGGGCGATGATCGCGTCCAGGATTGCGTCCGAGATCTGGTCACAGATCTTGTCCGGGTGGCCGCTGGTCACGGACTCGGAGGTGAACAGGCGCAGTCCACCTCCCCCGACGCCCGCGTAGGACTCGAAGCCGGCGGCCTCACGGGGCTGGGCCATGTCTGCGGTGTTGTCTGCGTCAGTCACCCGACCATCCTAGCCACGGACGCGGACACCGGTGGCCGGGCGTCGCCGTCAGCCCCGGAGCAGCCCGGCCAGCTGGTCCACCACGGCGGCCGCGACGTCCGCCTTGGACCCGGCCGCCTCGACCGGGTCGCGGCCGTCGGCGAAGAGCATGGTGACCTCGTTGACGTCCTGGCCGAAGCCGAGGTCCCGGCCGACCTGGTTCACCACGAGCATCTCGCACCCCTTGCGGGCCAGCTTCGCGGCGCCGTGCTCCAGCACGGAGCGCTCGGCGTCACCGGTCTCGGCGCCGAAGCCGACGATGACACCGGGCATGGGCCGGCCCTCGGCCCGCGCCCGGACGGTTCCGGCGAGGATGTCCGGGGTCCGCTCGAGGTGGATCACGGGGCTGGAGCCGTCCTCGGACTTCTTGATCTTGGCGTCCGCGTACTCGGTGGGCCGGAAGTCGGCGACGGCGGCGGCCATGATGAGCGCATCGGCGTCCGCACACTGCTCCATGACCGCGTCGTGCAGCTCCTGGGTGGACTCCACCCGTGTCACGGCGGTGCCGGCGGGCGGTTCCACGGACATGGCGCCGCCGATGAAGCGGACGGTGGCGCCGGCGGCCGCGGCGGCCTGCGCCAGGGCCACGCCCTGCTTGCCGGAGGAGCGGTTCCCGAGGTAGCGGACCGGGTCCAGCGCCTCACGGGTGCCGCCGGCGGTCACGACGACGGTGCGTCCGGCCAGCGGACCGGCCTCGGGGGACTCAGTGGGCCGGGCGAGCCGCTGGGCCTCGGCCCAGATGCGCTCGGGTTCCGGGAAGCGCCCGGGACCGGTGTCCTGGCCGGTGAGACGGCCCGAGTCCGGGTCCATGACGGTGATGCCGCGGGAGCGCAGGGTCGCGACGTTGGCCACGGTCGCCGGGTTCTGCCACATCTCGGTGTGCATGGCCGGGACGACCAGGACCGGGCACGTGGCGGTGAGCAGGACGTTGCCCAGCAGGTCCGGGGCGAGCCCGGCGGCGGCGCGCGCCATGGCGTCCGCGGTGGCCGGTGCCACGACGACCAGCTCGGCCTCGCGGCCCAGCCGGACGTGGTTGACGGTCTCCACGGCCTCGAAGGTGTCCGTGCGCACCGGACGTCCGGAGAGGGCCTCCCACGTGGCCTTGCCCACGAAGCCCAGGGCTGCCGGGGTGGGGACCACGTCCACGGTGTGGCCGGCCTCGGTCATCAGGCGCAGCAGCAGCGCGGACTTGTACGCGGCGATCCCGCCGGTGACTCCCAGGACGATCCTCATCGGGTGATCAGGACTGGTGGTCGGCCTCGTCGTCGGTGCCCTCGGTGGGGGTGCCGTCCAGGTCGGTGCTGATGGCCTCCTCGGCGACCGGGGACCCGTCGGTGGCGATGCCCGGGTCGGTGGTCGCGTCCGCCACCTCGGTGTCGGTCAGGAAGCCCTCGCCGGAGAAGCCGGCGTCGGAGAAGTCGGCGTCCGTGGAACCGGGCAGGTCGAAGGCGCCGAAGTCACCGGACTCCTCGGCAGCGATCTGCTCCTCGGTCATCGGGGTGGCCTCGAGCAGGTCCGACTCGATCTCGCGCAGGGAGATGGAGAGCGGCTTCTCGTTGAGCTTGGTGTCGACCAGCGGGCCGACGTACTCGAACAGGCCCTCGTGGAGCTGCGAGTAGTAGGCATTGATCTGGCGCGCGCGCTTGGCGGCGAAGAGCACCAGGGCGTACTTCGAGTCAACCTTCTCCAGCAGGGTGTCGATGGGCGGGTTGACGATGCCTTCGTACTGTTCGGTCACAGGATCTCCACTGTTGTCTGTCGGTTGTCCGCTGCTGTAGCCGCGGCTCAGTCTGTGTGGCTGCCTCGATCGCGTCTCAGGGGCGGTCGTCCGGGTCCAGTCCCATGATGCGGACCAGCTCCTGGGCGGCCCGTTCCACGGTGTCGTTGACCACGACGGCGTCGAACTCCGGCTCGGCAGCGAGTTCCATTCTAGCCGTTTCCAGCCGACGCCGCTGTTCGGCCGGTGTTTCCGTGCCGCGGCCCACCAGCCGGTGGACCAGTTCCTCCCAGTTCGGCGGGGACAGGAAGACGAACGTGGCCTCCGGCAGCCGCTCGCGTACCTGCCGGGCGCCCTGCAGGTCGATCTCCAGCAGCACGTGCTGACCGTCGGCCAGCGCCCGCTGGACGGTGTCCCGCCGGGTGCCGTAGCGGTTGACCCCGTGGACGACCGCCCACTCGAGCATCTGGTCCTGCTCGACCAGTTCGTCGAAGCGCTCCGGGGAGACGAAGAAGTAGTGCCGGCCGTCCTCCTCCCCCGGCCGCGGGGGCCGGGTGGTGGCGGAGACCGAGAGCCATACCTGTGGATAGTGCTCCCGGATGAACTGGGAGACGGTGCCCTTCCCGACGGCGGTCGGTCCGGCGAGCACGGTGATGCCCGGCCGGTGTCCGGCGGGGGCCGCGCCGTGCTCCGGACGCAGGCTGACCGGTCGGGCACCCGGCACGGGCGGGGGCTCGATGTCTTCCAGCCCGGCGGGCACGCCAGGGCCGGCAGAGCCAGCCGAGCCGACGGATCTGCCGATGGTCGGCTCGGTCACGGGACCTCCTGGTCGGTAGGGGACTACCGGCCAATATAGGCGATCAGCGCCTCACGTTGCCTCCGGCCCAGGCCGCGCAGCCGCCGGTTCGGTGAGATCCCGCACGTCTCCATGATCTTCGCCGCCCGCACCTCACCGACGCCCTGCAGCGTCTGCAGCAGGTCCACGGTGCGCATCCGGCCGATCGCGTCGTCCACGTCGGCCGTCTCGAAGACCGACTGCAGGGTGGTCTTCCCCGCACGGAACGATTCCTTGAGATCCGCGCGAGCGGTCCGTGCCTGCAGCGCCTTGCTCCTGGCGGCTTCCCGTTCTTCGGACGTCAGTTCCTTGAGGGCCATGGTGAACCACCTCGGGCTAGATCCACACGCCACGGCAGTGGTGCCGTGACTTGGAGAAAAGCTACCAACCCCACGCGGCCAGGGGCAGGTCTGGACGCGGTCCCGCGCCGAAACTTTATCCAACGGTGATCGGAGGCCCTTGCGGCCACCGACTACCCTCTGGTAGGTGACGACCCGGTCACGGTGGGCGTGTCGATCCAGATCAGCCCGCCAGCTCGTCCCGCGCGGACTCCAGGGCACCGCGCAGTCCCGCCACCGAGGGCCCCTGCCGCAGGATGGCGCGGCTGGAGGTGGCCAGCACGCCCGGCCACGCCCGGGCGAACCCGTCGCGCATCCCCGCCCCGGAGGCCCCCTGGGCCCCGAAACCCGGCGCCAGCAGGGCGCCGCGCACCCCCGCCAGGTCGATGCCCAGCTCCGCGGCCTGGCCCGCGACGGTCGCCCCGACCACGAGTCCGACCGGGCCGAACGCCGGGCGCGCTCCGGCCGGGCCGCCCTGCGGGCCGGGGGCCCGCGCCAGTTCCCGCGCATTGTCCGCGGCGGCCGCCTCGGCGATGACCCGGGCGACCGCGCCGTCCGGCCCGGTGGCGTGCTGCACCGAGGCGCCCTCCGGGTTGGACGTCAGGGCCAGGACGAAGACGCCGCGCCCGGTGGCCGCGGCCAGCTCGATGGCCGGGGCCAGCGACCCGTAGCCGAGATACGGGCTGAGCGTGACGGCATCGGCGGCCAGCGCCGAGGAGTCCGAGAGCCAGGCATGGGCGTACCCGGCCATCGTCGAGCCGATGTCACCCCGCTTGGCGTCGGCGATCGTCAGCACGCCCGCCCGGCGGGCGGCGGACAGGAGCCGTTCCAGCACGGCCAGCCCGGCGGAACCGTGCCGTTCGTAGAGGGCGACCTGTGGCTTGAGGGCGGCCACGAGGGGTTGCGCACCGGTTCCCGTGGCGGCCTCCAGTGCCGTCTGGGAGAAGCGCTCCAGGGCCACCGGCGTGTCCGGCAGGTCCCAGTCGGAGAGCAGCTGCGGGTGCGGGTCGATCCCCAGGCACAGCGGCCCGGCGGCGTCCATGGCCTCTGCCAGCCGGGCACCGAAGGATGCCCGGCCGGCAGGGGAGGCCGCGGGGTCGCTCACGCTCCGGTTCCCGCGCGGCCGATCGCGGCGGCCAGCCGCGCGTCGTGCTCCTGCAGGGAGGTGACGTCCCACGCGTACTCGCGCTGGGCCTCGATCGCCTGGATGGCGGCGCCGAACTCGGCCAGCGTGGTGATCATCGGCACGCCGATGGAGGTCGCCGCGGCCCGGATCTCGTAGCCGTCCCCGCGCGAGTCCCCGCCCGAGGGCGTGTTCAGGACCAGGGCGATCTGGCCGGCGCCGAGCAGTTCCAGCACGGTGCCCTCCCCCTCCGCGGAGCCGGCGTCGGCGATCTTGCGGACCACGTCCGCCTGCACGCCGTTGCGCCGCAGCACCTCGGCGGTGCCGCCGGTGGAGACGATCGTGAAACCGAGGTCGATCAGCCGCTTGGCCGGCATGACGATCCCGCGCTTGTCCCGGTTGGCGACCGAGAGGAACACCTTGCCGAAGGTCGGCAACGGGTTGTTGGCGGCGGACTGGCTCTTGGCGAAGGCCGTGTCGAAGTACTTGTCGATGCCCATCACCTCGCCGGTGGACCGCATCTCGGGGCCGAGCAGCGAGTCCACGACGCGGCCCTCGGGGGTCCGGAACCGGGCGAACGGCAGCACGGCCTCCTTGACCGCCACGGGGGCGTCCAGCGGCAGCGAGGAGCCGTCGTGGCTGGCGGGCAGCATGCCGTCGGCGCGCAGTTCGGCGATCGTGCGACCGGTACCGATCAGTGCCGCGGCCTTGGCCAGCTGCACGCCGGTGGCCTTGGACACGAACGGCACGGTGCGGGAGGCCCGCGGGTTCGCCTCGATCACGTAGAGCACGTCCGAGGCCAGCGCGAACTGGATGTTGATCAGTCCGCGCACGCCCACGCCGGCCGCGATGCCGCGGGTGGCCTCGCGGACCCGGTCCAGGGTGTCCGGGCCGAGGTTGATGGGCGGCAGCACGCATGCGGAGTCGCCCGAGTGGATCCCGGCCTCCTCGATGTGCTCCATGATGCCGCCGATGAACAGGTCGGTGCCGTCGTAGAGGGCGTCCACGTCGATCTCGGTCGCGTCCTCCAGGAACCGGTCCACCAGCACCGGGTGGTCCACGGTGATCTCGGTGGCGTTCTCGATGTACCGGGACAGCGAGGGCTCGTCGTAGACGATCTCCATGCCGCGGCCGCCGAGCACGTAGGAGGGGCGCACCAGGACGGGGTAGCCGATCTCGTCCGCCACCTTCTTGGCGTCGGAGAAGGACACCGCGGTCCCGTTCTTGGGGGACACCAGCCCGGCCTCGTCCAGGACCCGGGCGAACTCGCCGCGGTGCTCGGCCAGGTCGATGGCCTCGGGCGAGGTGCCGAGGATCGGCACGCCGGCGTCCGCGAGCTGCTGCGCGAGCTTGAGCGGGGTCTGGCCGCCGAGCTGGACGAACACCCCGAGCACTCCCCCGCTGCGCTCCTCGGCGGCGATGACCTCCAGGACGTCCTCGAGGGTCAGCGGCTCGAAGTACAGCCGGTCGGAGATGTCGTAGTCCGTGGAGACGGTCTCCGGGTTGCAGTTGACCATCACGGTCTCGTGCCCGGCGGCGCGCAGGGCCAGCGTGGCGTGGACGCACGAGTAGTCGAACTCGATGCCCTGGCCGATCCGGTTCGGGCCCGAGCCCAGGATGATGACCGAGGGCTTGTCGTGCGCGGTGACCTCGTCCTCGAGGTCGTAGCTGGAATAGCGGTACGGGGTGTAGGCCTCGAACTCCGCGGCACAGGTGTCCACCGTCTTGTACACGGGCCGCACGCCGAGGGCGTGGCGGACGCCGCGGACGACCGAGGGGTCCATATGCCGCAGCTGGCCGATCTGAGCGTCCGAGAAGCCGTGGCGCTTGGCCAGCCGCAGGACCGGCTCGCTCAGCTCAGGGGCGGCGGCCACCTCGGCCGCCACCTCGTTGATGAGCACCAGCTGGTCCAGGAACCACGGGTCGATCGCGGTGGCCTCGAAGAGCTGCTCGACGGTGGCGCCGCCCAGCAGGGCCCGCTGCACCTGGGCCAGCCGGTCCGTCGTCGGGACCCTGGACTGCTCGATCAGGGCGGGGACCTCGTCCACGGCCGGGCGCACGAAGGACAGCTCGGCGCCCTTCTGCTCCAGGGAGCGCAGGGCCTTCTGCAGCGCCTCGGTAAAGTTGCGGCCGATGGCCATGGCCTCGCCGACCGACTTCATGGTGGTGGTCAGCGTCGGGTCGGCGGCGGGGAACTTCTCGAACGCGAAGCGCGGGACCTTCACGACCACGTAGTCCAGGACCGGCTCGAAGGACGCCGGGGTCTTCCGGGTGATGTCGTTGGGGATCTCGTCGAGCGTGTAGCCCAGGGAGAGCTTGGTGGCGATCTTGGCGATGGCGAAGCCGGTGGCCTTGGAGGCCAGCGCCGAGGACCGGGACACGCGCGGGTTCATCTCGATGACGACGATCCGCCCGGTGGACGGTTCCACCGCGAACTGGATGTTGCAGCCGCCGGTGTCCACGCCGACCTCGCGGATGACGGCGATCGCGATGTCCCGCATCCGCTGGTACTCGCGGTCCGTCAGGGTCATGGCCGGGGCCACGGTGATGGAGTCGCCGGTGTGCACGCCCACCGGGTCGAAGTTCTCGATGGAGCAGACGACCACGACGTTGTCGTTGCGGTCCCGCATCATCTCCAGCTCGTACTCCTTCCAGCCGAGGATGGACTCCTCGAGCAGGACCTCGGAGGTCGGGCTGTACTGGATGCCGGCACCGGCTATGCGGCGCAGGTCCTCCTCGTCGTAGGCCATGCCGGAACCCAGGCCGCCCATCGTGAACGAGGGGCGGACCACCATCGGGTACCCGAGCGTCTCGGCGGCGGCGAAGGCCTCGTCCATGGAGTGGACGATCACGGAGCGGGCCGACTCCGCGCCGCAGCGCTCCACCACGCCCTTGAACTTCTCGCGGTCCTCGCCGAGCTCGATCGCCTCGATGTTGGCGCCGATGAGCTCCACGCCGTACTTCTCCAGCACGCCGTTGGCGTCCAGGGCGATCGCCGTGTTCAGGGCGGTCTGGCCGCCGAGGGTCGGCAGGATGGCGTCCGGGCGCTCGACGGCGATGATCTTCTCGACCACCTCGGGGGTGATGGGCTCCACGTAGGTGGCGTCGGCCAGCTCGGGGTCGGTCATGATCGTGGCCGGGTTGGAGTTGACCAGCACGACGCGCAGGCCCTCCTCCTTCAGGACGCGGATGGCCTGGGTGCCGGAGTAGTCGAACTCGGCGGCCTGGCCGATGACGATCGGGCCGGAACCGATGACCAGGACGGACTGCAGATCGGTGCGCTTGGGCATCTGGGTTCAGGCTCCTTCAGCGGGATTGGTGGTCTGGGGGGCGCCGGCGGCGGAGTGCTCGGTCATCATGGTGATGAACGCGTCGAACAGGTCGATCGAGTCGTTGGGGCCGGCGGCGGACTCGGGATGGAACTGGACGGAGAAGGCCGGGCGGTCCAGCAGGCGCAGGCCCTCCACGACCTGGTCGTTGAGTGACCAGTGCGAGACCTCCACCCGGCCGTAGGCGGACTCGGGTGCCTGGACGGGCTCCCCGAGGGGTGCGTCCACGGCGAAGCCGTGGTTCTGGGAGGTGATCTCCACCCGGCCGGTGGTCTTGTGCATCACCGGCTGGTTGGGCCCGCGGTGGCCGAAGGGCAGCTTGTAGGTGCCGAAGCCGAGGGCGCGGCCGAAGACCTGGTTGCCGAAGCAGATGCCGAAGAACGGGATCCCGGCGTCCAGGACCTGGCGCAGCAGGGCCACCTGCTCGTCCGCGGTGGCCGGGTCGCCCGGGCCGTTGGACAGGAACACGCCGGCGGGGTCCAGGGCGGTGATGTCCTCGAACGTCGCGGTGGCCGGCAGCACGTGCAGGCGGACGCCGCGGGAGGCCAGGTGGCGCGGGGTGGCTGCCTTGATCCCCAGGTCGATCGCGGCGATCTCGTGCAGGGGCTCGCCCTGCCAGCCGTGGTCGGCGGGCTCCACCACATAGGGGGCGTCCGTGGTGACCTGCTCGGCCAGCCGGGCACCGGCCATCGGCGGCTGGGCCTGGACCTCGGCGACGAGTTCGCCCTCGGGGCGCCGGGCGGCCTCGCCGGAGAAGATCCCGGCCTTCATGGACCCCTCGCTGCGCAGGTGCCGGGTGATCGCCCGGGTGTCCACCCCCTGGATCCCGACGACGCCGCGGGCCACCAGCTCCTCGTCGAGGCTGCGACGGGCACGCCAGTTGGACGGGCGGCGTGCCGCGTCCCGCACCACGTAGCCCGCGGCGAAGATGTCGCGGGACTCCGCGTCCTCGTCGTTCACGCCGGTGTTGCCGATGTGGGGCGCGGTCTGCACGATGATCTGCCGCGCGTAGGAGGGGTCGGTCAGGGTCTCCTGGTAACCGGTCATGCCGGTGGTGAAGACCGCCTCGCCGAGGGTGGTGCCGGTGGCACCGTAGGCCTGGCCGCGGTGGACGGTGCCGTCGCCCAGGACGAGAAGGGCCGGTTCAGGGTTCAACAGGCTCACGGAAGGTACTCCATCTGCTGGTGGGGGTGAGGGGAAGTCGTGGTTCAGGCGGCGGCGCGGTTGCCGCCGTCGTGGTGGGGGACGATGAGCTCGATCGCGGACCGCAGCGGGTCACGGTCTCGGGCGGCCCGGGTGCGGAACCCGGTGGTGACCTCCTGGCCGCCCAGCAGCCAGGTCATGACGATCAGCCCGCCGGACTCGACGAACTTGCCGCTCATGCCGGAGTCCAGGCCGACCTCGAGCAGGTCCGCGGCGGGGATGAGGAAGTTCGCGCTGCCCTCGCGCAGCACGACCACCCCGTCGGGGTGGACCTCGAGCCGGGCGTTGGTGCGCAGGCCCAGCCCGTGCACGGCGATGCGGTCCAGGTAGTCGCGGCCGCGGACGGTGCTGACGTACATCCCCTCCGCGTCCGCCGACGGCGCCGCCTCGAGCAGGTGCGCGGGCACCGGCACCGGGGCGGGGATGTCCTGCTGGCGTCGCTTCCGGTTGCGCCAGCCCCACCACATCAGGACACCGATGGCGATCACCACGATCACCGTCAGGATCCCGATGAGGGTGTACTCGGCGCTGTAGTCGTTCACGTCTGGGAGGGTCCTTCTCTAGTGGGTGCGGGGCGTGGCCAGGGCGCGGTCACGCACCACCGGGTGCCCGTGGTTGAACACGTCGGTGACCTGACCGGGCAGTTCCATGCCGCGGTACGGGCTGTTCCTCGAGCGCGTGGCGTGAGTGGCGGGATCCACCGTGCGGGTGACGTGCGGGTCGTAGACGGTCACGTTGGCCGGGGCCCCGGTCTCGAAGACGCCGGCGGCCGAGATCCGGCCCTGGTCCGTGAGCCGGGCGATCCGCGCCGGCGTCGAGCTCAGGATCCGGGACACGCCCGCCCAATCCATCAGTCCGGTGTCCACGAGGGCGTGCTGGACCACGGGCAGGGCCGTCTCCAGCCCGGTCATCCCCATCGCCGCCACCGTCCACTCGCACTCCTTGGTCTCGGCGGTGTGCGGGGCGTGGTCGGTGCCGATCGTGTCGATCGTCCCGTCCGCCAGGCCCTCGCGCAGGGCCATCACGTCCGCCTCACGGCGCAGCGGCGGGTTCACCTTGAACACCGGGTCGTAGCTGCGCACGGACTCCTCCGTGAGCAGCAGGTGGTGCGGGGTCGCCTCGGCGGTGACGTCGATCCCGCGCTCCTTGGCCCAGCGGATGATCTCCACGGAACCGGCGGTCGAGACGTGGCACACGTGCAGCCGCGAGCCGACGTGCTGGGCCAGCAGCACGTCCCGCGCGATGATGGCCTCCTCGGCGACGGCCGGCCAGCCGGACAGGCCCAGGACCGAGGACAGCTCGCCCTCGTTCATCTGCGCGCCCTCGGTCAGCCGGGGTTCCTGCGCGTGCTGGGCGACGACGCCGTCGAACGCCTTGACGTACTCCAGCGCCCGGCGCATCAGCACCGGGTCGGCGACGCACATCCCGTCGTCGGAGAAGACGCGGACCTCGGCCCGGGAGGAGGCCATGGCACCGAGCTCCGCGAGGCGCGCCCCCGCCAGGCCCACGGTCACGGCGCCCACCGGGTGCACGTCGCACCAGCCGGCCTCCCGGCCCAGCTGCCAGACCTGCTCGACGACACCCGCGGAGTCCGCGACCGGCGTCGAGTTCGCCATGGCGTGCACCGAGGTGAAGCCGCCCATGGCGGCGGCCCGGGTCCCGGTCTCCACCGTCTCGGCGTCCTCCCGGCCCGGTTCGCGCAGGTGGGTGTGCAGGTCGACCAGTCCCGGCAGGACGATCCGCCCGGAGGCGTCGACGGTCTCGAGCGGGCCGTCGCCGGCCTCGGCGCGGGAGCGCGCCTCAGGCCCGACCGCGGCCAGCAGTGCGTCCTCGATGAGGACGTCGGACGTGGTGCCGTCCGGCAGGGTGCCGCCGGAGATCAGGTATCGGGGTGCGGTGGGGCTCACGCTTCAGGCCTCCTGGCGGCGCTGGGGACGAGGTCGGGGGTGCCGGCGGTCTCGGTGCCGGACAGGACGAGGTACAGCACGGCCATGCGCACGGAGACACCGTTGGCGACCTGCTCCAGCGCCGTGTTCCGCACGGAGTCGGCCGCCGCGGCAGAGATCTCCAGCCCGCGGTTCATGGGGCCGGGATGCATGATGACGGCGTCGTCGGCGCCGGCGGACTCGAGCAGGGCGAGCCGGTCGTCGGTCAGCCCCCAGGACCGGGTGTACTCCGCGGCGGAGGGGAAGAAGGCCTCGTGCATGCGCTCGGACTGCACCCGCAGCATCATCACGGCGTCGGGGCCGGCGGCTATGGCCTCGTCCAGGGAGTAGGTCACCTGGCAGGGCCACTGCTCCACGCCCACGGGCATGAGCGTGGGCGGCGCCGCGAGGGTGACCTCGGCCCCCAGGGTGGTGAGCAGCCACAGGTTGGAGCGGGCCACGCGCGAGTGCAGGATGTCTCCCACGATCACGACCTTCATCCCGGACAGGTCGGTCCCGCGCGGGCCGGTGCCGTGGCGGCGGGCCAGGTGACGGCGCAGGGTCAGCGCGTCCAGCAGCGCCTGGGTGGGGTGCTCGTGCGTGCCGTCGCCGGCGTTGACCACCGAGGAGGTGATCCAGCCGGAGCCGGCCAGCTGGGCGGCGGCCCCGGAGCCCCAGTGGCGCATGACGATCGCGTCCGCGCCGATGGCCTCCAGGGTCTGCACCGTGTCCTTGAGGGACTCCCCCTTGGACACGGAGGTGCCCTTCCCGGTGAAGTTGATGACGTCCGCGCTCAACCGCTTGGCGGCCGCCTCGAACGAGATCCGGGTGCGGGTGGAGTCCTCGAGGAAGAGGTTGACCACAGTGCGGCCGCGCAGGGCCGGCAGCTTCTTGACCTCGCGGCCGGAGACGGCGGACATCTCCTCGGCGGTGTCGAGGATGCGCAGCGCGTCGCCCAGCGAGAGGTCCTGGGTGGAGAGCAGGTGCTTCACCGGGCGCCCTCCCCCACGGCCGTGGCGGGGTCGGTGATGTCCATGATCGCGACGGCGTCCTCGGTGACCTCACCGGTGCCCGCGGGACCGTCGATCTCCAGGAGCCGGACCTGGACGCGCTCGGCGGTGGAGGTCGGCAGGTTCTTGCCCACGAAGTCGGCCCGGATGGGCAGCTCGCGGTGGCCACGGTCCACCAGCACCGCCAGCCGCACGGCGGCGGGCCGGCCGACGTCGTTCAGGGCGTCCAGGGCGGCCCGGATGGTGCGCCCGGAGTACAGGACGTCGTCCACGAGGACGACGACGGCGCCGTCGATCCCGGAGGCCGGGAGCCGCGTCGGGGCGGGGGTGCGTGAGGTGGAGCGGCGCAGGTCGTCGCGGTACAGGGTGACGTCGAGCTGGCCCGTGGCGGCGGCGGCGTCGAAGCCGGGCTCGATCCGCTCCAGCTTCGCGGCGATGCGCTCGGCGAGCGGCACGCCCCGGCGGGGGATGCCCAGCACGACGATCCCCTCCGGGCCACGGTTGGCCTCAAGGATCTCGTGGGCGATCCGGGTCAGTGCCCGATCGATGTCCGCAGCGGACAGGACGGTCCTCGCATCGCGGGGTGCAGCCTGCACACATGCCTCCTTCCCCGCCTCACAGGACGGAACTTAAAGGAAACGCAACCCCGGTAGGGGTGTGTCTGGTCCGGCGACAACCCTACCACCGGGACCCGCCGCCACGGGGCCGAGACGGGACGTGACGGACCGGGATGACAGGATGGGAGGCATGTCACAGCAGGTCCACGGCCGCGGGCCGCAACCGCCCGCGCCCAGCCCCTACGCGACCGCGCCCACACCCCGTCAGCTCGAGCGCGGCCGGCGTCGCTCCACCGCCGCCGTGACCGTCCTGCTGGTGCTCACCGCCGCCGTCGCGGTCCTGGTGGCGCGGTTCCTCGCCTCGGCACTGGGTCCGGACACCCTGTTCGTGGTCGGGCTGCTCGCCCTCGTCCCCCTGGCGATCGTGCTGGTCGGGCTGTGGTGGATCGACCGGTGGGATCCGGAACCGCGGGGCTGGCTGGCCTTCGCCCTGCTGTGGGGGGCCGGGGTGTCCGTGTTCGGGACCCTCGTGCTCGGGGAGGTGTTCACGGCCGCCTTCGCCGAATTGTCGGCCCTGGACGCCGGCACCTTCGGCGCGGTGGTCCAGGCCCCGGTCGTGGAGGAGGTCATGAAGGGGGCCGGGCTGATCGTCGTCTTCCTGGCGGCGCGCTCACACTTCGACGGGCCCGTGGACGGGGTCGTCTACGCCGGGCTGGTCGCCGCCGGCTTCGCCTTCACCGAGAACATCCTCTACTTCGGCGCCGCCTACGGCGAGGTGGGATGGGGCCCGGAACTGGCCGTCACGTTCGTGCTGCGGGGGCTGTTCTCGCCCTTCGCCCACGTGCTGTTCACCGTCTGGATCGGGTTCTTCCTGGGTATCGCCGCCCACCGGATGGGTCCCGGGTCCCACGCCGCCCCGGCCCGCTGGGCGGGATGGTTCCTGCTGGGACTGGTCCCGGCCGTCCTCGGGCACGTCCTGTGGAACGGCGGCCTCGCGCTGCTCTTCGACGACTTCTTCTCGTTCTACGTGCTGCTGCAGGTGCCGCTGTTCCTCGCCGCGATCGCGGCCGTGCTGCTGTTGATGCGCGGTGAGCGGCGCCTGGCCCACGAGAAGCTGGCCCACTACGAGCGGACCGGATGGCTGCTGCCCCAGGAGACGGTCATGTTCGGCACCCGGGCGGGCCGGCTCCAGTCCCGGCGCTGGGCCCGCCGTGCCGGCGCCGGTGACCAGCTGGTGCAGCTCGAACGCACGGCCCGCAGGCTGGCCGCCGTGCGGCACCGGCTCGACCGGGGACACGACGTGGAGCGCAATGCCGCCGAGGAGTCCAGGCTGCTGCGGGCCACGGTCCGCCAGCGCCAGGAGCTGCTGGCCGCGGTCGGGTCGGCGGGCGTCAGTCCAGCAGGGTTGGCTTGAGCTGCTGGATGCGGCCGAGCAGCCCGTTGACGAACTCCGGGGAGGCGTCGGTCGAGAGCTCCTTGGCCATGGTGACGGACTCGGCCACGGCCACGCCGTCCGGGACGTCGTCGTTGAACAGCAGCTCCCAGGCGCCGATGCGCAGGATCGAACGGTCCACCGCGGGCATACGGTCCAGGGTCCAGCCCTGGGCGTAGGAGGAGAGGATCTCGTCGATCCGCTCCTGCTCGGCGATCACGCCGTGGATGATCTCGACCGTGTACGGGTTGATCACCTGCTCCGTCGACGTCCGGCGGGAGGTGATTCCCTCATCCGGCGTGGTCCCCCGCTGCTCGGCCTCGAACAGGATCTCCAGGGCGCGCCTGCGGGCGCGGCCTCGTGCACTCACCGGCGGATCAGTCGTTCACGCGGCCGAGGTAGTCACCGGTGCGGGTGTCCACCTTGACCTTGGTGCCCTGGTCCACGAACAGCGGGACCTGGATCTCGTAACCGGTCTCCACCGTGGCCGGCTTGGTGCCGGCGGAGGAACGGTCCCCCTGCAGGCCCGGCTCGGTGTAGGTGATCTCCAGGACCACCGACGGCGGCATGTCCAGGTACAGCGGGGTGCCCTCGTTCATGGCGATGGTCACCTTCTGGTTCTCCAGCATGAAGTGCGCGGCGTCCCCGACGACGGCCGGGGAGACCGTGATCTGGTCGTAGGTGTCCAGGTCCATGAACACGAAGTCCTCGCCGTCCTGGTACAGGTACTCGTAGTCCGAACGGTCCACGGTGGCGGTCTCGACCTTGGCCCCGGCGTTGAAGGTCTTGTCCACGAGCTTGCCCGTGGTGATGTTCTTCATCTTGGTGCGCACGAAGGCGCCGCCCTTGCCCGGCTTCACGTGCTGGAACTCGATCACGTTCCACAGGTGGCCGTCCATCTTCAGGACGGTGCCGTTCTTGATGTCATTGCTGGTTGCCACAGTCTTCTCCGTCTGTTGCCTCGTTCGAAGTCCAGTCGACCATTCTAGGCGATGACCGGAGTCCGGTTATTCGGCGATCTCCTGGTAGGTGGCGAACAGCAGCGAGGCGTCCGGGACGTCGTAGGTCGTCGGGCGGGCGAGGCCGTCCAGCAGGACGAAGCGCAGCTGGTCGCCGCGGTTCTTCTTGTCGCGGCGGATGCCGTCGAGCAGCGTCTCCCAGCGCCCGGCCGCGTACGAGGTGGGCAGGCCCAGGGACTGCAGGATGCTGCGGTGCCGGTCGGCGGTGGCGTCGTCCAGCCGTCCGACGGAGCGGGCGAGCTCGGCCGCGAAGACCATGCCGACGGAGACGGCCGCCCCGTGGCGCCACTGGTAGCGCTCGGCCAGTTCGATCGCGTGGCCCAGGGTGTGCCCGTAGTTGAGCATCTCCCGCAGCCCCGCCTCGCGCAGGTCCTGGGAGACCACCTCGGCCTTGACGCTGATGGAGCGCTCGATCAGCTCCCGCAGCTGGGCCGAGTGGGGGTTCTGGGCCTGCTGCGGCGAGGACTCGATGACGTCCAGGATCGTCGGGTCGGCGATGAACCCGCACTTGACCACCTCGGCGAGCCCGGAGACGAGTTCGTTCGGCGGCAGGGTCAGCAGGGTGTCGAGGTCGGCCAGGACGCCGGCCGGCGGGTGGAACGCGCCGACCAGGTTCTTGCCCTCGGCGGTGTTGATCCCGGTCTTCCCGCCCACGGCGGCGTCCACCATGCCCAGCAGGGTGGTGGGGATGTGCACGACCCGTACGCCGCGCAGCCAGGTGGCGGCCACGAACCCGGCGACGTCGGTCACCGAGCCGCCGCCCACCGCGACGATCGCGTCCGAGCGGGTGAAGTCGTTCTGGCCCAGCACCTGCCAGCAGAACGCGGCGACCTGGATGTGCTTGCCCTCCTCGGCGTCCGGGATCTCCGCGGTCAGGGCGGTGTAGCCGGCCGTCTCCAGGTCCGCCTTGACCACGTCACCGGTGGCCCGCAGCGCGCGCGGGTGGATGACCAGGACGCGGCGCACGCCGGCACCGAGCATCTCCGGCAGCCGGGCCAGCAGCCCCTTGCCCACGACGACGTCGTACCCGCCGGAGGCCGCGGCCCCGGATCCACCCGAGACGGGGATGACGGTGGCGTCATCGGCAGCCGGAGTGGGAGTCCCGGGCGTAGCGGCCTGCGGCACGTTCGGTTCGGTCATGGATGGACAGCTCCTGGGGTGGGGGAAACGGATTCGGCCTCGCGCACGAGGCGGATGATGGTCTGGGCCAGTTCGTCGGCCGACCGGTCGGTGGTGTCCACCGTCCAGTCCGACACCTCACGGTACAGTGCCTCGCGCTCGGACAGGATGCGCCGCCACGTGCGACCGGGGTCACCCGCCAGCACCGGGCGGCCCTCACCGCCGCCGACCCGGCGCAGCGCGACGGCCTCGTCGACCGTCAGGTAGACCACGTGCGACCCGGCCAGCCGGGACCGGGTCAGCGCGCTGAGCACGGCGCCTCCGCCGAGCGAGAGCACGCAGGGCTCGGCGCCGCTGATCGCCTGGCCGATCACGTCCTCCTCGGCCTGTCGGAAGGCCGGCTCGCCGTGGCGTGCGAAGTAGTCCGGGATCGGTCCGTGGGCGGACTCGAAGAGCTCGTCCGCGTCGAGCCGGGCCAGGCCGAGGGAACGGGCCAGGACGGTGCCGACCGTCGACTTCCCGGATCCCATGGGGCCGACCAGCACGATGCGCTGACGGGGGAACCGGTCCGGTGCGCCAGCCGGGACTGGTCCGGGCGTCACTGCAGCGGATCGCCCATCGGCGCCTCGGCAGCGGAGACCCCGGTGGGCTCCGGTGCGGGCAGGGGCTCGAGGGCCGCCACGAAGTTGTCCAGGTTCCGCCGGGTCTCGGCGACCGAGTCCCCGCCGAACTTCTCCAGGACGGCCTGGGCGAGGACGAGGGCGACCATGGCCTCCGCGACGACGCCCGCGGCCGGGACGGCGCAGACGTCCGAGCGCTGGTGATGGGCCCGGGTGTCCTGTCCGGTGGCGGTGTCCACGGTCTTCAGGGCGCGGGGCACGGTGGCGATCGGCTTCATGCCGGCGCGGACGCGGACCACTCCCCCGGTGCTCATGCCGCCCTCGATGCCCCCGGCGCGGTTCGAGGTGCGCAGCGGGTGGCCGTCCTGGCCCCGGATGATCTCGTCATGGGCGGCGGTGCCGCGGCGGGCTGCGGTGGTGAAGCCGTCCCCGACCTCCACGCCCTTGATGGCCTGGATGCCCATGAGGGCGGCGGACAACCGGGAGTCCAGCCGACGGTCCCAGTGGACGTGGCTGCCCAGCCCCACGGGCACACCGTAGGCCAGGACCTCGACGACGCCGCCGAGGGTCTCACCCTCCTTGTGGGCGGCGTCCACCTCGGCCACCATCGCGTCGGAGGTCAGTTGGTCGAAGCAGCGCAACGGGTCGGCGTCCAGCGCCACCACGTCGTCCGGGCCCGGCAGTGCCGAGTCCTCCGGCACCGAGACGGTGCCGACCGCCGTGGTGTGCGAGACGGTCCGGATGCCCAGCTGCGCCAGGAAGGAGCCGGCCACCGTGCCCAGGGCCACGCGGGCGGCGGTCTCGCGGGCCGAGGCCCGCTCGAGCAGCGGGCGGGCCTCGTCGAAGCCGTACTTCTGCATGCCCGCGAGGTCGGCGTGACCGGGCCGCGGGCGGGTGAGGGCGGCGTTGCGCGCCAGGCCCTCCAGCTCCTCGGCGTCCACGGGATCGGCCGACATGACCTTCTCCCACTTGGGCCACTCGGTGTTGCCGATCTCGATCGCCACGGGCGAGCCGAGCGTGGAGCCGTGGCGGACGCCGCCGAGCAGCGTCACCTGGTCCTGCTCGAACTTCATCCGGGCCCCTCGGCCGTAGCCGAGCCGGCGGCGCGCGAGGGCCTCCTGGACCATGGCGGTCGTCAGGGGGATGCCCGCGGGCAGCCCTTCGATGATTCCAACGAGTGCGGGCCCATGTGATTCGCCCGCTGTCAACCAGCGCACCATGGACTTGATTCTCTCACGCACCGCCGGGCGCGCCGGACGGTGTGACGGATCAGGACCCGGCCGGCGGCGCGGGCTCTCGCGCGGGCAGGCCGATCGACGCGGCCATCGCACCGGTGACGGCGGCCCAGTCGGGTTTGGCCGTGCCCGTCCGGACGCGGGCCGTGAAGAGGCGGACCTGCTCGACGGCCTGGTACAGCAGCATCTCCAGCCCGCTGACGACGTCCCCGCCGCGACCGGACCAGGCCGCGGCCAGGGCCGAGGGCCATGGGTCGTAGGCGGCGTCCAGCAGGGGCGGCAGCCCCCGCGTGCCGGCGGGGCCGGCGGCGGCCAGCGCCGCCGCGGTCGGGTCGGCGGCACGGGGCGGCAGCGTGGAGACGACCGCGCGGAACCCGGGCGCCGCGGCCGGGAAGTCCGCCAGGGTGCGCACCGCGGCCTCCAGGCCGAAGGCGCGCGCCAGCGTCGCCTGCCCCACGGCCCGGTCCGGGTTCCGCACGAAGACCTCGATCCCGTCCAGTCCCAGCTGCGCGGCGGCGGCGATGGCCGCCGCGGCCGTGCCCCCACCGCCCAGGATGCCCATCCGGCCACCCGTGGCACGCCGGTCGAATCCGGCGGCGGCGAGGGACCGGACGATGCCGTCGACATCCGTGTTGTGGCCGGACAACGAGCCGTCGGCCCCACGGACGACCGTGTTGAGCACGCCGAGCCGTTCCACGCGGGGCGAGACCGAGTCCATGAGCCCGACCATCGGGGCCTTCAGGGGCATCGTCACGGACAGGCCGAGCCAGTCCGCCCCCGACGCGGCCGCGTCACCGAGCCCGGCCACGAATCCGGACAGGTGTTCCGGCGTGACGTCGTGGGCCCGGTAGTCGATGTCCAGGCCCAGGACGCGATAGGCCGCCGCGTGCAGGTCCGGGGACTTCGAGTGGGCGATGGGATGCCCGAGCACGCCCGCGTTCCAGCGGTGCACCGGTTCAGCCACAGATCTCCTTGTTCTCGGCACAGTAGTCCCGGTACTCCTGCTGGTACGTCCGGTGGGTGGCGTAGTCCCGGGCGAACTTCGTCTCACCAGTCTCGATGTTCGTGGTCACCCAGTAGTAGAACTCGTTGTCCTCCGGGCTGGACGCGGCATCGATCGCCTCCGTGGACGGCGCGCCGATCGGTCCGGGGGGAAGGCCGCGGTGGACGTAGGTGTTGTACTCGTTCGAGGCGTCCTCCTTCTCCTCCTGGGTGAACTGGAGCTGGCGCTGGCCCAGTCCGTAGATCACGGTCGCGTCGATCTGCAGCTTGCCGTCGGTCTCCGGATTGTCCGGGTGCAGGCGGTTCTCGATGATCCCGGCCACCGTGGCGTAGTCCTTCGGCAGCGCCTCCGCCTCGAGGATCGAGGCGATCGTGAGCGTGCGGAGCTGCTCGGCCTCGTCGGTCACGCCGTCCGCCTCCAGGGTGGCGAAGGTCGGTTCGGTCAGCAGGGTGAGGATCTCGGCCGGTTCTGCCTCGATGTCGAAGCGGTACTCCCCCGGCGCCAGGTAGCCCTCGAGGCTGGGCGCCGTCTCGGGCAGCCCGAACTCCGTGGGATCCTTCGCCGCGGCCTCGAGGTCCTCCACCGGGATGCCCGTGGAGGTGGAGATCGCCTCGAAGGCCTCGTTCAGTCGCATGCCCCGGTTGATGGCCACGTAGTGGACCTGGCCCACGCCCTCCCGCTGCAGGATGGCGGCGGCGTCGGAGGCCTTCATCTGCGACCGCAGCGGGTACTCGCCGGGCTGGATGGAGTTCTCCGACCGGGACTGGTTGACCGCCTCGATGAACGCCTCCCGGCTGGCCACGATGTCCTGGTCCTCCAGTCGCGTGCCGATCGCCAGGGCGCCCTCACCCTGGTTCACGGTGAAGACGACCTCCTCACCGCCGGGGCCGGGATAGTCCTTGGCGGCCGGTGAGGGAAGCAGTCCCCGGACCCCCAGGGACAGGCCGACCAGCAGCAGCACGAACACGCCGAAGGCCGAGACCAGGGCGATGTTGCGCCGGCGGCGGCGCTTGCGCCGGGCCTCCCTCTTGGCCTGCTGGCCGGCGTCCTTGGCGCGGTCCGGGTTGATGGTCACCGTCTGGTACCCCTGCCGGCTGGAGGGCCGGACGATGACGGGGGTCGCCGGCGCGCCGTGGACCTCGCCGCGCTGTTCCGGGTACTGGCGGCGGTCCTCGTCCAGGTCCTGGCCGTCCTGGGCGGAGTCGGGGTTGTCCCCGCCCTCGGAGCCATGCCCCCGGGTCTCGGGGTCACTCTCCGCCGCGGACTCGTTCCCGGGCTGGGCGTCCGCCGACGCGCCGGTGTCCTCGGGGTCTTCAGGAGTCAGGTTGGTCACGCGTGACGTCCTCTCCTTCGTTCGGATCACCGGCAGGGATGGGGACGGGACGACCCGCGTCCCGCTGGAGTGATTGTTGCATAGTCAAGGCCTGCTCAAGGATCTGCACCGCGGCGACCTGGTCCACGACCTCACGGTGCTGCCGGCTGTTCCGGCCGGCCTCGTGCAACTGCCGGTGGGCGGTCACCGTGCTCAGCCGTTCATCGATCAGGCGGACTCCGGCGCGGCTGCCGGCCCGGAACAGCTCCGCAGCCAGCGCGCCGGCGTAGTCCACGGCGTCCTGGGTGGAGGCGGTGGGGTGCCCCTGCAGGTTGACCGGATGGCCCACGTAGACCGTGACCGCGTCCCGGTCCAGGGCCTCCCGGACGATCATGCGCCGGTCGGACCCCTTCCGCGCGTCGCGCCTAAGGGTCTTCACCGGCGTGGCCAGGATGCCGTCCGGGTCGGAGGCGGCCAGCCCGACGCGCGCGCGCCCGACGTCGACCCCGAGTCGGACGCCACGCGGGAGGACGGGCGGTGGCAGCGGTGCCTCGCTCACGCGCCCGCGGCGCCCGCGGTCGGGACGGTCGCGACGATGGACTGCCTCACGGCCTCGAGTGCCTCGAGGATCCGGGTGGTGTCCTGGCCGCCGCCCTGGGCGACGTCGTCCTTGCCACCACCGCCGCCGCCGAGCACGGAGCAGGCGGTCTTCACCAGGGCCCCGGCCTTCAGGCCGGACTCGCGCGCCGCCTGGCTGGTGGCCACGACCACGAGCGGGCGGCCCTTGGCCACACCGGCCAGGACCGCGACGACGGCGGTGCCGGCGGCGTTGCCGCTCGCGTTCTCGAGCCGGGAGCGCAGGTCCAGCGCCAGCGTCCGCAGTTCGTCGCCCGAACCGACCTGGCCGGCGTCGTGGGCCAGCACCTTCACGCCCGAGATGTCCACGGCCTTGTCGAGCAGGCGACCGGCCTCGGCCTGCAGTTGCGCGGCCCGCAGGGCGGCCAGTTCCTTCTCGATCTCCTTGAGCCGGCCCAGGGTGGCGGCCACGCGGTCCCGCACCTGGTCGGCCGGGACCTTGAGCATGCCGGTCAGCTCGTTGACGAGGGTCCGCTCGGTGGCCAGGTGGCGGAAGGCGTCGAGGCCGACGAGGGCCTCCACGCGGCGGTTGCCGGAGCCGACGGACTGCTCGCCGAGCAGGGCCAGGGAGCCGATCTCCGCGGTGGCGCCCACGTGGGTGCCGCCGCAGAGCTCGCGCGACCAGGCGCCGTTGACCTCGACCACGCGCACGCGGTCCCCGTACTTCTCGCCGAACAGGCTCATCGCCCCGAGCTCGCGTGCCTCGGACAGGGACATCTCCTGGGTGAGCACCGGGTAATTGTCCCGGATGGCGACGTTGGAGACGTCCTCGACCTCGGTGCGGGCCATCTCGGACATCGCCTCGCCCCAGCGGAAGTCGAAGCGCAGGTAGCCCTCCTTGTTGAAGGACCCGGACTGGGTGGCCTCGGGACCGAGGACCTGGTGCAACGCGGCGTGCACGATGTGCGTGCCGGTGTGGGCCTTCTGGGCGTCCAGGCGGCGCTGCAGGTCGATGGCCCCGACGGCCGTGGCGCCCGCGGGCACCTCGCCCTGCCGCACCCTGACCCGGTGCACGCTCAGCCCCCTCAGCGGGGCCTGGACGTCGAGGACCTCCAGGACGAACCCGTCACCGGTGATCAGGCCGGTGTCCGCGGCCTGGCCGCCGGACTCCGCGTAGAACGGCGTGGCGTCCAGGACCAGTTCGAGCTCCTGGCCCGCGGTCGCCGAGGCGACCTGCCGGCCCCCGGCGAGCAGTCCGCGGATCCGGGACTCGGTGGTGTGCTCGGTGTACCCGGTGAAGACGGTGTCTCCCTCGGCGACCAGCTCGCGGTAGGCGGAGGCGTCCACGTGGCCGGACTTCTTGGACTTGGCGTCCTGCCGGGCACGGTCGCGCTGCTCGGCCATCAGGCTCCGGAAGCCCTCCTCGTCCACGCTGACCCCGGCCTCGGCGGCCATCTCGAGGGTCAGGTCGATCGGGAAGCCGTAGGTGTCGTGCAGCTCGAACGCGTCGGCGCCGGAGATGCCCGGGCGTTCGGGATCCTGGACCCGGGCGGAGGCCACGGCACCGTCCATGCGGGCGGTGCCGGCGGTGATGGTCCGCAGGAAGGCCTTCTCCTCGTTGTAGGCGATCCGCGAGATGCGCTCGAAGTCGCGACCGACCTCGGGGTAGGTGCCCACCATGGCGTCCCGGGACACGGGCAGCAGCTCGGGCAGCACCGGGTCGGTGACGCCCATCAGCCGCATCGCGCGCACTGCGCGGCGGATCAGCCGGCGCAGCACGTAGCCGCCGGCCTCGTTGCCCGGCACCACGCCGTCGGTGATGAGCATCAGCGCGGAGCGCACGTGGTCGGCGATCATGCGCAGCCGGACGTCGTCGGCGTAGTGCGGGTCCCGGGGGTCCTCGGTGGAGGTGTACTCACGGCCGGCCAGCTCGGCGGCGCGGTCCAGGACGGGACGGACCTGGTCCGTCTCGTACATGTTCTCCACGCCCTGCAGGACCATCGCCAGGCGCTCCAGGCCCAGCCCGGTGTCGATGTTCCGGTTCGCCAGTTCCCCGGCGACGTCGAAGTCCTCCTTGGTGCGCACCGTGGAGAGCTGGTACTGCATGAAGACCAGGTTCCAGATCTCCATGTAGCGGTTGTCGTCCGCGGCGGGACCGCCCTCGACCCCGTACTCGGGCCCGCGGTCGTAGAAGATCTCCGAGCAGGGACCGCCGGGACCGGGCTGGCCGGTGTTCCAGTAGTTGTCGGCCTTGCCCATGCGCTGGATGCGACCGGCGGGCACGCCCACCTCATCCCGCCAGATCCGCTCGGCCTCGTCGTCCTCCTCGTAGACGGTGATCCAGAGCCGCTCCGGGTCCAGGCCGTAGCCGCCCTCCTCGCGGGAACTGGTCAGCAGCTCCCAGGCGAAGGGGATGGCCTGCTCCTTGAAGTAGTCGCCGAAGGAGAAGTTGCCGCACATCTGGAAGAAGGTGCCGTGCCGGACCGTCTTGCCGACCTCCTCGATGTCCGCGGTGCGGATGCACTTCTGGACGGTGGCCGCGCGGGGGTACGGCGGGGTCTCCTGCCCGAGGAAGTAGGGGATGAAGGGGACCATGCCGGCGATCGTGAACAGCAACGACGGGTCCGGGGAGACCAGGGAGGCCGAGGGGACGACGGTGTGGTCCTTCTTCTCGAAGAACTCCAGCCAGCGGCTGGCGATTTCCTGGGACTTCATGACTGCTTCCGTGAGTCGGGGCGGGTGGACCGGCCGGCGGTGCCGGACGCGGCGGGGGCGGAGGTGGCGGTGCCGGGGATGGTCTCGTGGGCTGCGGCCGGGACATCCCCGGCCGTGGTCCGCGGCGCGGCACCGGCCAGCGTGGAGGACACGGTCTTCCAGGCCGGTACCTCCTCGCGCAGCTGATAGGCGAAGGACCGGGCGCTGGCGGCCAGGGCGGTGGCCGCGGCCTGGCCGGCGTTGCGGCCGATGTTCTCCGGGTTCAGGGTGTTCCGGAGCGTCTCCTCGGCCTTGAGGGCGGCGGCATCGCGGCCCTTGCTGTAGGCGGTGTGGCCGAGCCATCCGGCCGCGGCGCCGACGCCCAGCAGCAGTACGCGCTTGATCACGACAGGTCCTTTCCGGAGGGGTGACTGGTCTACCTTACCGGTGGCGTGGGCCGGACGCTGAAACCGGCACGGGCGCACGGCCGCGGGACCGCGTGCACCCCCGTTAACGCCGAGGACCCGGCCTCCCCTCGGGGAGACCGGGTCCTGCGTCACGTGCGGATCAGCGCGCGTAGTACTCGACCACGAGGTTCTCCTCGCAGGTCACGGGGACCTCGGAGCGCTTGGGGCGGCGGACCAGCTTGGCCTGCAGCTTGTCGATCTCGACGTCCAGGTAACCCGGGACGGTCGGCAGGACCTCCTGGTGCGCACCGGTGGCGGAGATCTGGAACGGGACCATCTTCTCGGAGCGGGAGTGCACGTGGATCAGCTGGCCCTCCTTCACGCGGAAGGACGGACGGTCCACGCGGGCGCCGTTGACCATGATGTGGCGGTGCACGACCATCTGGCGGGCCTGGGCGATGGTGCGGGCGAAGCCGGCGCGCAGCACCAGGGCGTCCAGGCGCATCTCGAGCAGCTCGACCAGGTTCTCACCGGTCAGGCCCTCGGTGCGCTTGGCCTCTTCGAAGTAGCGGCGCATCTGCGCCTCACGGATGTTGTACTGGGCGCGCAGGCGCTGCTTTTCCTTCAGGCGGACCGAGTAGTCGGAGTCTGCCTTGCGACGGGCACGGCCGTGCTGGCCGGGGCCGTACGGACGGCGCTCCATGTACTTCTCGGCCTTGGGGGTCAGGGCGATGCCGAGGGCGCGCGAGTGGCGCACGGTACGGCGCGAACGGAGGTTGGAAGCCACGAGGGACCTTTCTTGTCAGGCGGCACGGTTCTGGTGTGATCTCCGGTCCAGGCACAGGTGGGGACTCCCACGGTGTGACAAGTACAGACCGGAACCTGGCCTCCGTCGCGTCCTGCGGAGAGCTGAGGGGCATGCCGCTGCCCGTCATCGCTGCAGCGCCGCACGTCGGCGGTCCGCAGGAGCGGACCGGCCGGGACGGGACCTGCGGTGACCGCGGCCACGAGGACCGGTCCACCACGGGGGAATGCTGGCGGCGCTTGCCAGACAGCGGACTACTCTACCAGTTCCCGGGGGCCGTCCGTGCCGGCACCGTGCGGGGCGGCCGGGCTCATCTCAGCTCGGGCGCCCCTCAGCCCCGGGGGGTCTCGGGCATCGGCCGGCCCTCCGCCACCTGGGCGGCCTGGGCGACGTGCGAGGCCTCCACCAGCACGTCGTAGGACTCGGCCTCCATCACCTGGACCGAGGAGAAGTCGCGCTTGCCGCGGGTCGCGGCGTGGCCGATGGCCCCGAAGATCGCCCCCCAGACGGCACCGAAGCCCACGGCCAGCAGGATCATCAGCAGGCCGGACTCCGGGGCGAAGATCACGAACAGGATGCCGATCATCAGGCCGAACCACAGGCCGCCGAGGGCACCCTGGCCGGCGGCCCGGGCGGTGGTCAGCCGTCCCGTGATCTGCTCGACCGAGCGCAGCCCGGTGCCCACGATCCGCGTCTTCTCCACCGGGAAGCCGCCGTCCGACAACCGGTCCACGAGTTCCTGGGCCTGTTCGTACGTGGTCACGGTCTTGAGGATGCGGTAGTCGACCTCCGCGGTGTTGGGCACCAGGCGGGACGCGGGGTTGTTGGCGGGAGTGGTCATGGGACGGCCTCCGGTTTCCCCGGGCCGCTGGGAGGACTGTCCCGGACCCGGACGGTGCGGACAGGATCGACTCCATCCTAGGTCCGGCCGGGCCCCCGGGGCGCGGGTGCGTCCACCGGGAGCGGTGTCAGCCCTCGGCGCCCTGCTCGTCGGGCTTGCGCGCAGGGGGCGGCGTGCCGCGGATGATGGACCGCAGGCTCTGCACCCGGTCCCCCAGGTTCCGCTCCACCCCGTTGCGGGTGGGCCGGTAGTAGTCCTTGCCCTGCAACGGGTCCGGGGCGTACTGCTGGCGCGCCACCCCGTGCGGAGCGTCGTGGGAGTAGACGTACCCCCTTCCGTGGCCGAGACCGGCGGCACCCGGGTAGTGGGCGTCGCGCAGGTGCGCGGGCACCTCGCCGGACAGTCCGGCGCGGACGTCGGCCACGGCCTCGTTGATGGCGGTGTAGGAGGCGTTGGACTTCGGGGCGGTGGCCAGGTGCACCACCGCCTCGGCGAGCACGAGCCGGCCCTCGGGCATGCCGATGAGCTGGACGGCCTGCGCCGCGGCGACCGCGGTCTGCAGCGCGGTGGGGTCGGCCATGCCGACGTCCTCCGAGGCCGAGATGATCAGCCGGCGGGCGATGAACCGGGGGTCCTCCCCCGCCTCGAGCATGCGGGCCAGGTAGTGCAGGGAGGCGTCCACGTCCGAGCCGCGGATGGACTTGATGAAGGCGCTGATGACGTCGTAGTGCTGGTCGCCGGCCTTGTCGTAGCGCAGCACCGCGCGGTCCATGGCCTGGGCGGCGTCCTCCACGGTGATCGTGGGGGTGCCGTCCTCCTCCCGGCGGTCCAGCGCCACACCGGCACTGGCCTCCAGCGTGGTCAGCGCGCGCCGGGCATCGCCCTGGGCCATCCGCACCAGGTACTCCCGGGCCTCCTCGGCCAGCGCCACCGTGCCGTTCAGGCCGCGCTCGTCCGTCACGGCGCGGTCCAGCAGGTCCCCGATGTCCGCGTCCGTCAGGGGCTTGAGGGTCAGCAGCAGCGACCGGGACAGCAGCGGCGCCACGACCGAGAAGGAGGGGTTCTCCGTGGTCGCGGCCACGAGCACCACCCAGCGGTTCTCCACGCCCGGCAGCAGCGCGTCCTGCTGGGCCTTGTTGAAGCGGTGGATCTCGTCCAGGAACAGCACGGTCGTCCGGCCGTAGAGGTCGCGGTCGTCCAGGGCGCGGTCCATGACCGCCCGGACGTCCTTAACGCCGGAGTTGATGGCCGACAGCTCGACGAAGGTGCGTCCGGGACCGCGGGCGATCACGTGGGCCAGCGTGGTCTTGCCGGTTCCCGGGGGCCCGTACAGGATCAACGACGACGGCCCGGCGCCCGAGCCGCGGCCGGCACCGGCGCCCTCGGCCAGCTTGCGCAACGGCGACCCAGTGTGGAGCAGGTGCTGCTGGCCGACCACCTCGTCCACGGACCTCGGCCGCATCCGCACCGCCAGCGGGGCGCCCGGGCGCGCCCGGACGGCCTCGGAGGCGCCGTCGTCGGGCTCCTCGGCGTCACCGGAACCGCTGAGGGCACTGAACAGATCACTCACCGCTCCAGCCTAGATGAGCCACCATGGAGGCATGAGAGCACTCCTGCAGCGCACCACGTCCGCCTCCGTCACGGTCGACGGCGAGGTGGTCGGCCGGCTGGATCGACCGGGGCTGGTGGTCCTGCTGGGCGTGTCCGTGGAGGACACGGAGGCGGAGGCCTGCCAGCTGGCGGCCAAGGTGGCGGGGCTGCGCGTGCTCGACGACGAGCAGTCGCTGCTGAGCGCCGGGGCCGGGGCCCTGGTGGTCAGCCAGTTCACGCTCTACGGGGACGTCCGCAAGGGACGCCGGCCGTCCTGGACCCGGTCGGCACCCGCCGAACTGGCCGAGCCGCTCTACGAGCGGTTCACGGCGGAGCTGGCCGGGCAGGGGATCCACGTCGAACGCGGCGTCTTCGGGGCGATGATGGAGCTGTCCCTGGTCAACTCCGGGCCCTTCACCGTGTGGGTGGACACCGACGACCTGACGGGGTCGCGGCGGGGCTAGCGCCCGGGCGGGCCGGGCGCACCGGCACCCGATCAGCGCCGGCGCGCCGCCCAGATCCGCACGGAGACCACCGCGGCGGTGACTCCCCCGGCCCCCGCGACGAGCCAGCGCAGCAGCATGGGCCACTCGGTCGTGAGGTCGATCAGCATGCTCAGGCCGAACGTCACCACGAGCAACGGCAGCAGGCGCACCGCCGTGGGCGGGACCACCCGCGGATCGGGGTCCGCGGGGCCCGTGCCGGCCGGCGGCTGCGTCACGCCCGGGCGCCGTCCGCGGCCGGCCCGGCTTCGGCCGGCTGCTGCGGCTCGGGCTTCGCGTCCACGCCGGCCTCCTTGCGCTGCTGCGGGGTGATCGGTGCGGGGGCGGCGGTCAGCGGGTCGTAGCCGTTGCCGGTCTTCGGGAAGGCGATCACCTCGCGGATCGAGTCCGCCCCGGCCAGCAGGGCCACGATGCGGTCCCAGCCGAAGGCGATGCCGCCGTGCGGCGGCGCGCCGTACTTGAAGCCCTCGAGCAGGAACCCGAACTTGGACTGGGCGGACTCCTTGTCCAGGCCCATCAGGTGGAACACCCGCTTCTGGACCTCGGCCTGGTGGATACGGATGGACCCGCCCCCGACCTCGTGGCCGTTCACCACGATGTCGTAGGCGTAGGAGAGCGCGTTCTCGGGGTCCGTGTCGAAGGTGTCGAGGAACTCCGGCTTCGGCGAGGTGAAGGCGTGGTGCACGGCGGTCCAGGCACCCGATCCCACGGCCACGTCACCGGAGGCCACCGCGTCGGCGGCCGGCTCGAACATGGGGGCGTCCACGATCCAGGCGAAGGCCCAGTCGGCCTCGGCCGCGGGGACGTCCGGCCCGGCGTCCTTGACCAGGCCGACGCGGTGGCCGATCTCCACGCGGGCCGCGCCGAGCAGGGCGCGGGAGGGCTTGGCCTCGCCCGCGGCGAAGAAGACGCAGTCCCCGGGCTGCGCGCCGACGGCCCCGGCCAGTCCGGCCTTCTCCGTCTCGGAGATGTTCTTGGAGACCGGGCCGGTCAGGGAGCCGTCCTCCTGCACGAGCACGTAGGCCAGTCCCCGGGCGCCGCGCTGCTTCGCCCACTCCTGCCAGGCGTCCAGGGTCCGGCGCGGCTGCGAGGCCCCGCCGGGCATGACCACGGCGCCCACGTAGGGGGCCTGGAAGACGCGGAACGGGGTGTCCGCGAAGTACTGGGTGAGGTCGGTCAGTTCCAGGCCGAAGCGCAGGTCGGGCTTGTCCGAGCCGTACTTCTCCATGGCCTCCCGGTAGGTCATCCGGCGGATGGGAGTGGGGACGTCCACGCCGACCAGCGACCACACGGCCTTCACGATCCGCTCGCCGAGGGAGATGATGTCGTCCTGCTCCACGAACGAGGCCTCGATGTCCAGCTGGGTGAACTCGGGCTGGCGGTCCGCCCGGAAGTCCTCGTCCCGGTAGCAGCGGGCGATCTGGAAGTACTTCTCGATGCCGCCGACCTGCAGCAGCTGCTTGAACAGCTGCGGGGACTGGGGCAGGGCGTACCAGGAGCCCGGCGCGAGGCGGGCCGGCACCAGGAAGTCCCGGGCGCCCTCCGGGGTGGAACGGGTCAGGGTGGGGGTCTCGACCTCGATGAAGCCCTCGTCGTGCAGCAGGTTGCGCGCGGTGCGGTTCACCTCGGAACGCAGGCGCATGATGCGGGCCGGCTCCGGGCGGCGCAGGTCCAGGTAGCGGTGGCGCAACCGGGCCTCCTCGCCGACCTCGACGTGCTCGTCCACCTGGAAGGGCAGCGGGGCGGCGGTGTTGAGCACGGTCACGGTGTCCGTGATGAGCTCGACCTCACCCGAGGGCAGGTGCGGGTTCTCGTTGCCCTCCGGCCGGCGCTCCACCGTGCCGGTGACCTGGAGGACGAACTCGTTGCGCAGCGGGTCGAAGTCCTTCTCGTCCCGGACCACGACCTGGGCGAACCCGGACGCGTCCCGCAGGTCCACGAAGGCGACCCCTCCGTGGTCCCGGCGACGGGCCACCCAACCGGTGACGGTGACGTTCTGTCCGATGAGCGAGGCGTTGAGCTCGCCCAGCTGGTGGGTGCGCAGCACGAGGGTCCTTCCGGTCCCGGTTCACCGGGATGTTGGTCTGGTGTCGATCTGGTGTGATAGGTCTTCAGCCGTCAGCACCGCGCGGGCTCGATACGTCCCGCCGCCGTCCGGCTCCGGGGATGATTCTAGTCCGTGGCCCGGGACAGATTCCCCGACGGAGGACACGCCATGCCCCAGACCCACCCCACCGCCGGTCCCCCGGCCGCCCTGCAGCGCCACCTGGGCCTGCCCGGTGCGATCGTCATCGGCGTCGGGTCGATGGTCGGTGCGGGCGTGTTCACCTCCCTCGGCCTGGCGGCCTCCACCGCGGGGCCGCTCCTGGTGCTCGCCCTGGTCCTGGCCGGTGCCACCGCGTGGGTCAACGCCACGGCCATGGCCCAGCTCGCGGCCGTCCACCCGACCTCCGGTGGGGCCTACGTGTACGGGCGGCGCCAGCTGGGCGAGTGGGCCGGCTTCGTGGCCGGCTGGGGCTTCGTCACCGGCAAGTCCGCCTCCATCGCCGCGATGGCGTACACCCTGGCCCTCTACCTGGTCCCGACGGCGTCCGGGGCCCCGGACCGGACGGCCCGGTGGGTGGCGATCGCCTCCGTCGTGGTGATCACGGGCATCACCCTGCTGGGCATCACCCGCACGGTGCAGGCGACCGTGCTGATCGTGACCCCGGTGCTGGCCCTGCTCGCCGTGTTGATCGTGGCCGGGTTCGTGGGCGTCACGCCCGGCCCCGTCCCGGCTCCCGGCGGGGGCCCGTCCGGTGCGGACCCCACCCCGCTGGGGGTGCTGCAGGGCGCCGGACTGCTGTTCTTCGCCTTCGCCGGCTACGCGCGCATCGCGACGATGGGCGAGGAGGTGCGCGATCCCCGCCGCACCATCCCCCGGGCCGTCTTCGGTGCGCTGGCGTTCACGCTCGTGCTCTACCTGCTGCTGGCCCTGAGCCTGCAGGCCGTCCTCGGTCTCCAGGGGCTGGGCCAGACCCCCACCGCGGTGCGCGACGCCGTCGAGGTCGTGCTCGGGCCGGACTGGGCGTGGCTGGCCGTGGCCGGGGCGGCGCTGGCCTGCCTGGGCTCGATGCTGAACCTGGCGGCCGGGATCTCCCGGACGGGCCTGGCGATGGCCCGGGAGCGCGACCTGCCGCGGCCGCTGGCGCGGATCTCGGCACGGACGTGCGTGCCGTGGGTCGCCCAGCTCACGGCGGCGGCGGTGGTCATCGTGCTGCTGCTGGCCACGGACGTGCTGACCGTCGTGGGGTTCTCCTCATTCGGCGTGCTGGTGTACTACGCGGTGGCGAACGTCTCCGCCCTCACGCTCACCGAACGCGTGGTGCCGGGCCCCCGGTGGCTGAACCTGCTCGGCGCGGCGGCCTGCCTGCTCCTGGCCTTCACGCTGCCGGTCCAGTCGGTGCTGGTCATGCTCGCGGTCTTCGCCGTGGGCCTGGCCGGCCGGGCCGTGGTGGGGCTCAGGCGCCGGTGACCCGGGGACGCAGGTCCTCCTGCGGCGGCATCCACGATCCCGGGTCGGCCGGGACCTGTTCACCGGAGCGGATGTCCTTGACCTCGTGGACGGTCCGGTCGTCCTCGGTGCGGGTGAACCAGACGAAGGGGATGCCCCGGCGGTCCGCGTACTTGATCTGCTTGCCGAACTTCTCCGCGGAGACCGCCACCTCGGTCGCGATGCCGCGGGAGCGCAGTGCGCGGGCGGTGTCCTGCGCGGCCGACCAGTCGTCGTCGTGGGTCAGGGCGATGTACACGGCGGTGGGCACGGAGCGAGAGGCCGAGGCCATCTGGGTGGAGAACATGCGCATCAGCAGCCGGGTCACGCCGATCGACAGTCCCACGCCCGGGAAGGTGCGGTTGCCCTTGGCGGCCAGGGCGTCGTAGCGCCCGCCGGAGCAGATGGAGCCGAGCTGTTCGTGGCCGGTCAGCACGGTCTCGTAGACGGTGCCGGTGTAGTAGTCCAGGCCGCGGGCGATCGAGAGGTCGGCGACGGCGCGGCCCGGGACCCGGCGGTGCAGTTCACCGACGACGGCGGCCAGTTCCTCGAGTCCCTCGTCCAGCAGGTCGTGGGTCACCCCGAGGGCGCGGACCTGCTCCACGAAGGAGGTGTCCTCGGTGCGGATGGCGGCCAGGGACAGGGCCTGGGCCGCCTGGTCGGCGCTGGCGCCCAGTTCGGACTGCAGCAGGCGCGAGACCTCGTCGGGACCGATCTTCTCGAGCTTGTCGATGTTGCGCAGCACGCCGGCGGTGTCCGTCAGCCCCAGGCCACGGTAGAAGCCCTCGGCGAGCTTGCGGTTGTTGACCCGGATGGTGAAGTCGCCGATCGGCAGCGCGGCCAGGGCCTCGGCCATCACGAGCGCCACGTCCACGTCGTAGCGGAACGGCAGCGTGCCGTCGCCGACGACGTCGATGTCCGCCTGCGTGAACTCCCGGGCGCGGCCCTCCTGGGGGCGTTCACCGCGCCAGACCTTCTGGATCTGGTACCGGCGGAACGGGAAGGACAGGTGGCCGGCGTTCTCCACGACGTAGCGGGCGAACGGCACCGTGAGGTCGAAGTGCAGGGCCAGCCGGTTGAGGTCCTCCGCCCCGTCGGGGCGTTCGGCCGGATCGCCCTGCAACCGGGAGACCGCGTAGACCTCCTTGTCGATCTCGCCCTTGCGCAGCAGCTGCCCCAGGGTCTCCACGGCCCGGGTCTCGATCGAGGAGAAGCCGTGCAGCTCGAACGTGGTCCGCAGGGTGTCCAGGACATGCTGCTCAACGATCCGCTCGGCGGGGAGCCATTCATGGAAACCGGACAGGGAAGCCTTGCGGGACATGGACGACCTTTGCATTGGGACGGGTGCGGTGACGTACCGGCGCGACTCCGGTCAGGCGGGTGCCGCGGGTGTTCGGCATCCCATTCTAGGTCCAACCGGTACGCTGGACCTGATCGTGTCCAGACGTCCCTGCGGCCGCCAGCCGGTGCAGGGCACCAACAGGGAGTTCCAGCGGTGACGACCAGTCAGCAACCCGACGACCAGCAGACCACCCCCCAGCCGGCGGAGCAGTCCGCGGAGCAGGCTCCCCAGGACGCCGTGCACCAGCCCACGGACCCGTCCCTGGACCAGGCCCCCGAGCAGGCCGCACCGGCGACCGCGCAGGAGGCCTCGACCGGGGCTCCCGCCGGTGCGCCCGGACCGTCACCCGCCGGGTCCCTGGCGGAGAGCGAGACGGAGGCCGTCCTGGCGTCCGTGGGCGCGGTGGAGGCGTCGGACGTCCCCCATGAGGCCCCGGCAGGTCAGCCGGCCCCGGAGGAGCCCGCTGCCGATGAGCCGGCACCGCAGGCCGCCGCCGCGGCCCCGGCCGCCCCGACCCCGGACACGCCGGCCCCGGACACGCCCTCGCCGCGGGGTGGCCGGCCCGGTGCACCGAAGCCGGACGGCAAGCCCAAGCCCTCCGGCAAGCCCAAGCCGGCGGCCGGCCCCGGTCGCCCGGCGGCGCCCGGACGCACTCCCACGGCCCCGGTGACCCCCCTGTCGGCTCCGGACTACTCCACCCCGGTGGAGGAGGCGGCGAAGTTCGCCACCGTCAGCGACGACGGCCACGTCACCCTGATCGACGGCGAGGAACGGCACCCGGTGGGGCAGTTCCCGGACGGCACCGCCGAGGAGGCGATCGCCTACTTCTCGCGGAAGTACGACGAGGTGGTCTCCCAGCTGATGTTGCTGGAGCAGCGGGTCGCCGCCGGCGCCCCGGCCGGTGAGATCCAGAAGACCCTGGGCCACCTGCGCCAGACCATCGCCGAGCGCGGCATGGTCGGGGACATGCCCGCCCTGCGCGCCCGCGTGGAGGCCCTGCAGACGCGCCTGGACGACCTCAAGGTCGCGGAGCGGATCGCCCTCGAGAAGGCCCAGGCCGAGCAGCTCTCCACGCGGGAGGCCATCGTGGCGGAGGCCGAGGCCCTCGCGGCCAAGGACCCCGCCCAGGTGCAGTGGAAGCAGACGAGCGCCCGGATGGCCGAGCTGTTCGAGGACTGGAAGGCCGCCCAGAAGGCCGGTCCCCGCCTCGGCAAGGCCGTGGAGGACGGGTTGTGGAAGCGGTTCCGCACGGCCCGGACCACCCTGGACAAGCACCGCCGGGCCTTCTTCTCCCAGCTGGACGCGACCAATGCCCAGGCCAAGTCGGTCAAGGAGAAGCTGATCGCGCGCGCCGAGGCGCTGTCCACGTCCACCGACTGGGGAGCGACGGCCGGCGCCTACCGCGACCTGATGGACGAGTGGAAGGCCGCGCCCCGGGCCTCCCGCAAGGAGGACGACGCCCTCTGGGCGCGCTTCCGGGCGGCCCAGGACGTCTTCTTCAACGCCCGCAAGGCCACCAACGACGAGATCGACCGTGAGTACGGCGAGAACCTCAAGCTCAAGGAGCAGATCCTCGCCGAGGGCCAGAAGCTGCTCCCCGTCAAGGACGTCAAGGCGGCACGCAAGGCACTGAACGAGCTGCGCGGCCGGTGGGAGGACGCCGGACGGGTGCCCCGCAAGGACGTGACCCGCATGGAGTCGGCGTTCCGCAAGCTCGAGGAGGGCCTGAAGTCCGCCGAGGACGAGCACTGGCGCAAGACCAACCCCGAGACGAAGGCCCGGACCAACTCCGCGCTGAGCCAGCTCGAGGACAAGGTCGCCGAGCTCGAGGACGACCTCGCCAAGGCCCAGGCGAAGGGTGACGCCCGCGCCATCAAGAAGGCCCAGGACGCCCTGGACGCGCGGCGGATGTGGCTGCAGACGCTGCAGCAGTCGGCGCAGGGTCTGCGCTGACCCTCTCCTCCACCGCCCCCTCCCGGGGGTGAGTTGTCCACAGTGAGGGCCCGGCCTGGTGCCGGGCCCTCACTCGTGCTGCCAGTCTGGTGGGGTGGTGACGACGACGGCTCGGCAGGGGCCCCGGGAGCAGTTCCTGGTCCCGGGGCTGCCCTTCTCCGCCGCCGAGCTGCGCGGCATGGAGCTGTCCGGCCTGCTCGTCCATGTCATGGGGGACCTGTACCTGCCCGCGGACGCAGGCCCCGCGGGGCACGGCGGCGGGGACGGCGTCCGGACGCGCGCCGCGGCGGTGCTCCGGCTGGCCGAACCGGTCCTGACCGGGGCCTGGGTGGCCATCGGGGGGACGGCGGCCTGGGTCCACGCCGGGGGCGAGGCACCCGGTGTCCTGGAGGCCTCGGTGGACCGGTACCACCGCCGTCCGCTGCACCCCGGTGCCGTGGGTCTGCGCCTGGAGCAGTCCGGGCTCGCCCCGGACCCGGAGTGCGGTGACGCCGCGCACCGCGCGGAGGTCACGCCGGTCCACGGACTGTGGTGCACCACGGTCGAGCGGACGGTCGAGGACCTGCTGCGCGCCGGTCCGACGGGGCCGGAACGGGCCGTCGCAGCCCTGCTCCTGCCCCGCTGCGACCCCGTCCGGTTGCGCGAGCGGTTCCGGGCCCGCCGGGGACGGCCCGGGATGAGCGCCGCCCGGGCCGCGCTGCGGGACCTGCTCGGCCGGGACCGGACGGGCGCCTCCGGCGGGGGTCAGGCCCCGGTCGAGGACCGGCCCGCGGTCCGGTACACGTCGTAGACACCGTCGATGCGGCGCACGGAGGACAGCACGTGGCTCAGGAACTTCGGATCGCCCATCTCGAAGACGAACTTGCTGATCGCCACCCGGCTGCGCGAGGTGTTCACCGAGGCCGAGAGGATGTTGACGTGGTGCTCGGCCAGCACCCGGGTGACGTCCGAGAGCAGCGACTTGCGGTCCAGGGCCTCCACCATGATCTCGACGAGGAACACCGAGGCCTGGGTGGGTGCCCAGGAGACGTCCACGATCCGGTCCGGCTCGCTGCGCAACTGGTTGATGTTGCGGCAGTCGGCCCGGTGCACCGAGACGCCGGAACCGCGGGTGACGAAGCCGATGATCTCGTCCGGGGGCACCGGCGTGCAGCACCGGGCCAGCTTGGCCATCACGTCCCCGGAGCCCTGGACCATGACGCCGGAGTCCGGGTGCCGGGTCGGGGCCGCGATCGTGGTGATGGGCGCGGTGTCGAGCGACTCCACGTCCTCGGGGGCGGCGATGAGCTTCTGCAGGTGCTCGACGACGTTCTGGACGGAGACGTGCGAGTCGCCGATCGAGGCGTAGAGCGTGGAGATGTCCGGCAGGTTCATCTCCCCGGCCACCCGCGAGAGCGACTCCGCGCTCATCAGCTGGTGCAGCGGCAGGTTCATCTTGCGCAGCTGACGGGTCAGCTGCTCCTTGCCCTTCTCGATGGCCTCCTCGCGGCGTTCCTTCGAGAACCAGTGGCGGATCTTGTTCCGTGCCCGCGGGCTGCGCACGAAGCCCAGCCAGTCCTGGCTGGGGCCGGCGCCCTCGGTCCGGGAGGTGAAGATCTCCACCCAGTCGCCGTGGTGCAGCTCGGAGTTCAGGGGCACCAGCTTGCCGTTGACGCGTGCGCCGATGGCCCGGTGCCCCACCTCGGTGTGCACCGCGTAGGCGAAGTCGACCGGGGTCGAGCCGGCCGGCAGGGCCATCACCTCGCCCTTGGGCGTGAAGACGAAGACCTCGGCGGCGTCGATCTCCGCCCGCAGGGACTCCAGGAACTCGTTCGGGTCCGTGGTGTCCTTCTGCCAGTCCATGACCGACCGCAGCCAGCCGGGGGTCTGGTCCCCGGTGCCGGCCGAGGGGGTGGACGCCTGGTCCTTGTACTTCCAGTGCGCCGCCACGCCGTACTCGGCGCGCCGGTGCATCTCGTGGGTCCGCAACTGGATCTCCACCGGCTTGCCGCCTGGACCGATCACCGTGGTGTGCAGCGACTGGTACATGTTCAGCTTGGGCATCGCGATGTAGTCCTTGAAGCGGCCCGGCAGCGGGCTCCACTTCGAGTGCAGGACGCCCAGGGCGCCGTAGCAGTCCCGGACGGAGTCCACGAGCACGCGCACGCCCATCAGGTCGTGGATCTCGTCGAAGTCCTTCCCGCGCACGATCATCTTCTGGTAGATCGAGTAGAAGTGCTTGGGCCGGCCGGTGACGACCGCGCGGATCCTGGCGTCCTTCAGGTCCCGCTCGATCTGGCCGCGCAGGGCCGCCAGGTTCTTCTCCCGTTCAGGGGTGCGCTCCCCCACCAGCCGGACGATCTCGGCGTAGACCTTGGGGTACAGCGCGGCGAAGGAGAGGTCCTCCAGTTCCCACTTGATGGTGTTCATGCCGAGCCGGTGGGCCAGCGGCGCGTAGATCTCCAGGGTCTCCTTGGCCTTGCGGGCACTGGACTCCGGCGCGACGTACCGCCAGGTCCGGGCGTTGTGCAGCCGGTCGGCCAGCTTGATGACCAGCACCCGGACGTCGTCGGCCATGGCCAGGACCATCTTGCGGACGGTCTCGGCCTGCGCCGCGTCGCCGAACTTGACCTTGTCCAGCTTCGTGACGCCGTCCACCAGGTGGGCGACCTCGTCCCCGAAGTCCCGGCGCAACTGTTCCAGGGAGTAGCTGGTGTCCTCCACCGTGTCGTGCAGGAGCGCCCCCGCCAGGGTCGTGCCCGTCATGCCCAGTTCGGCCAGGATGGTGGCCACCGCCACCGGGTGGGTGATGTACGGGTCGCCGCTCTTGCGCCGCTGGCCGGCGTGCGCCTTGTCCGCCACCTCGAAGGCCCGGATGATCAGGTCCAGGTCCTCCTTGGGGTGCCGGACCTTCAGCGTACGGATCAGCGGTTCGAGGATCGGCGAGTAGTCGTTCGCCATCCGCCCGGTGAGCCGGGCCAGCCTGCTGCGGGGCCGCCGGGAGACGATCGCCGCCGGGGAGGGGCCGGGCGGGGCGGGCTCGAGCTCGGCGGGCGTGACGTCGGCCGGCTGGGAGGTCGGCGTGGCAGAGGTGTAGGACGCCGTGCTGGAACGCCGCTCGGCGGGCGCCGGCCCGCCGTCGTGCGCCGTGCCGGGCGGGGCGGAGTCTGCACTCACAACTGCCTGCCTTCCCGCGACAAGCGCCGCTTCGCGGCGAGTGCCGCACTGTACGTTCTCGCGTCCCGTCGCGCGGGATACTCCAGTCTAGTCCGTCCGGCTCCGGCGACGTCAGGCCGGGACGGTGTCCGTTCCCACCGGGGCGCCCTCGCCGGCGGCACGGCGTTCGAGGACCCGCGCGTCGTTCGCGGCGATCCGGTCCTCTCCGCGACGCAGCAGGGCGTAGAGCGGGGCCTGGATGAAGATCGTGGCCAGCGTGCCGACGATGATCCCGACGAAGATCGCCAGGGCGATGTCCCGCAGGGTGCCCGCGCCCAGGAGGAAGGCCCCGATGAACAGGATGGACCCGACGGGCAGGATGCCCACCACGGAGGTGTTGATCGACCGCACCAGGGTCTGGTTGATCGCGAGGTTGACGTTCTCGCCGAAGGTCCGGGTGGTCTCCTCGAGATTGTGCTCGGTGTTCTCCCTGATCTTGTCGAAGACCACGACCGTGTCGTAGAGCGCGTAGCTGAGGATGGTGAGGAAGCCGATGATGGCGCTGGGGGTCACCTCGAAGCCGGTCGCCCCGTAGATGCCCGCTGTCAGGGCCACGACGTAGAACAGGCCGATCACCGCGGCCAGGGACATCTTCCAGGTCCGGAAGTAGATCGCCATGAGCACCGTGACCAGGACGAGGAACACGATCAGCCCGATCACCATCTGCTGGGACACGGCCTCACCCCAGGTGGGGCCGATGTAGGTCGAGGTCACCCGGTCCTCGCCCACCCCGTAGGCCTGCTGCAGGTTCTGCCCCACCGCCAGGGTCTGGTCGTCGTCCAGCTCGTCCGTCTGGATCCGCATGGTGCCCGGGGCGATGTTCGTGACCGTCGCCTCGGCCTCCGGGACCGCCTCGCTCACGGCGCGCTCACCGGCGGCGACGTCCGTGGACTGCACGCTCGAGACGGTGAACTCCGATCCCCCGCGGAAGTCGATGCCCAGGTTGAACCCGCCGCGGGCCAGGGTCAGGCCCCCCGCGACCACGAGCAGGACCAGGGCGATGGCGAACCAGAGCTTCCACTTGCCGACGAACGGGTAGGACGTCTTGCCGGTGTAGAGGCGGTTACCCCACTGTGCCAGTGCACTCACTTCTGTTCCTCCGTCCGGTCGGCCGGGGTGGTGGCCCCGGCCGCCTGCGAGCCGACGCCGGACATCTGTTCGGCGCGCCGGCGCTCGGCGATCGTCTGCCGGCGGTCCGCTTCCTTGGCGGACCTCCGGGCCTTCTTCGAGGACGTGGCCTCGGGGCTCGGCCGGAACTGCCGGACCTTGCCGGCGCCCTGGTACAACGGCTCCCGGCCCAGCAGCGAGGGATCCAGGCCGGACATCCGGTGCCCGCCCCCGAAGAACCGGGTGTGGGCCAGCAGCTGCATGACGGGGTGGGTGAACATGAACACCACGACCAGGTCGGCGATCGCGGTCAGGCCGAGGGTGAAGGCGAACCCGCGCACATTGCCCACGGCCACGAAGTACAGCACCACGGCGGCGAGCAGGTTCACGGCCTTGGAGGCGGTGATCGTGCGCTTGGCCCGGGACCAGCCGTACTCGACGGCCTCCGGCAGCGACCGGCCGGCCCGCAACTCGTCCTTGATGCGTTCGAAGTACACGATGAACGAGTCCGCGGTCAGGCCGATGGCCACGATCAGGCCCGCGATGCCCGCCAGGGAGAGCCGGTAGTTGTCCGACCAGCCCAGCAGGACGATGGCCAGGTAGGTGAGCAGCCCCGTCACCACGAGCGAGGCGATGGTCACGAGGCCGAGCACGCGGTACTGGAAGAACGAGTACGCGGCGACCAGTGCCAGGCCGATGAGCCCGGCGATCAGACCCAGCCGCAACTGGTCCTCGCCGAGGGTCGCGGAGATCTGCTGTTCGGACTCGATGGTGAAGCTGATCGGCAGGGCGCCGTACTTGAGCTGTTCGGCCAGGGCGGCGGCGGACTGCTCGGTGAAATTGCCGGTGATCTGCGCCCGTCCGTCGGTGATCACCGCGTTGGACTGGGGCGCGGAGACCACCGTGCCGTCCAGGACGATGGCGAACTGCTTGCGCGGATCGCCCTCCTGGTAGGGCGTCAGCCGCTGGGTGACCTCGCGGAAGGCGTCGGCGCCCTCGCCGTTGAAGGACAGGTTGACCGCCCACTGGTTGGTGGACACCCCGGTGGCCGTGTTGACGAGTCCGAAGTCGGCACCGGCGATGTCGGTGCCCTGGACCTCCACGGGGCCGAGCAGGTACTTCACGCCCGGCTGGCCGGACTCCTCGTCACCGGGCTGGCAGGCGATGGACGGCCCGTCGGCCGGGAACTCCTTGCGGTCCGGGTTGTTCATCTGCGCCGCGCAGTCGTAGGCCTCGAACTCGGCGGCGAGTTCCGGGGTGACCCAGTTGGGGTCGGAGCCGTTCTGCGGCTCGGCGCTCGGCTCGGGGAAGTCCTTCACCGGGGTGCGCTGGTCCGCGGGGACCGGCTCGAAGGGACCCATGGTGATGACGGGCCGGAACTCCATGTTCGCCGAGGCCTGGATCAGGGCGCGGGTCTCCGCCTCGGGCACGCCGGGCAGGGACACCACGACGTTGCTGCCGCCCTGGGTAGCGATCTCCGCCTCGGCCACGCCGGAACCGTCCACGCGCTGGCGGATGATCTCCACGGCCTGGTCGAGCTGTTCCTGGGTGACCTGTTGGCCCCCGGCCACCTCGGGGGCCAGCACCATCTGGGTGCCGCCCTCCAGGTCGAGTGCCAGCTTGGGGGCCCATTGCGCCTGCTGGGTGGCGATACCGACGCCGAGGATCGCCGTGAGGACGACGATCAGGCCGGTGAGCCACCAGAGCGTGCGCCGGGCGCGTCCTCGGGGGGTCTTGTCTGCCATGGGAGATTGACGGCTTTCAGTTCACGGTGGGAAGGACGGTGCTCGTCGGCGGCGGGGCCGTCGGATCAGGGACGGTTGCCCTCGGGCCGCTGGTCGTCCGGTCCGGTGCCGTCGGTGTCCTCGGGACGGCGCGGGGTCTCGTCCAGGGCGGCCGGGGAGTCCGGGACGGAGTTCCCGTGGGCCTCCTCGTGGTAGGTCGGCGCCTCGTAGGGCGCGGCCTCGGCCGGCGCCGCGGCGGCCGGCTCGACGGCCTTGCCGATGGCCTGCAGGTGCACGGTGGCGGTGGTGCCCGGGGAGAGCTCGATCACGGCCTTGTTCTCCTCCGTGTCCACCGAGACGATCGTGCCGAACAGGCCCATGGTGGTCATGACCTCGACGCCCGGGGCCAGGCTGCTGCGCAGTTCCTGCTGCTGCTGCTGGGCCTTCTTGCTGCGGCGGAACATGCTGAAGATCAGGAAGCCGAAGATCAGCAGCATGATCAGCAGGAAGGGGTCGAACGGCAGGCCGGGGTTCTGCCCGGCTCCGCCTTCGGCGACGATCGAGGCGGTGGTCAGGTCAGTCAACAGGGTCACGTCGGGACACCACATTCCAGGGTCGGGGGCACAGGGCAACTTCACCAGTCTACGGTGTGTCCCGCCTCCGGCCGCCCCGGGAGGCCCCTCAGGCGTCGAAGAGCGTGTCGGCCCGCCGCGCGTCGACCGTCCCGGCCGGCGCACCGTCCACGGGGCTCGCCGTCCCGGACCCGGCCACGGTCCAGAAGGCCGCCCCCGGCGCCTCGGGCGGGGGCGTCAGGCCCAGGTGCTCCCAGGCCGCGGGCATGGCGATCCGGCCCCGCGGGGTCCGTCCCAGCAGTCCCTCGCGGACCAGGAAGGGCTCGGCCACGGTCTCGACCGTCTCGGTCTCCTCCCCCACGGCGATCGCCAGGGTGGACAGCCCCACCGGTCCGCCGCCGAACTTGGTGCACAGCGCGGTCAGGACCGACCGGTCGAGCCGGTCCAGCCCCATGGCGTCGACCTCGTACATGTCCAGCGCCGCGGAGGCGGCCCGCGCGTCCACCTGCTCGAGGCCGCCGACCAGGGCCCAGTCCCGGACCCGCCGCAGCAGCCGGTTGGCGATGCGCGGGGTGCCGCGGGATCGCGAGGCGATCTGGGTGAAGCCGGCCGAGTTGACCTTCATGTCCAGCAGCAGCGCCGAGCGCCGCAGCACCAGCTCCAGCTCCTCGGTGCTGTAGAACTCCAGGTGCCCGGTGAACCCGAACCGGTCCCGCAGCGGTCCGGGCAGCAGGCCGGCCCGGGTGGTGGCGCCCACCAGCGTGAACGGGGGGATCTCCAGGGGGATGGAGGTCGCACCGGCGCCCTTGCCCACCACGATGTCCACCCGGAAGTCCTCCATGGCCATGTACAGCATCTCCTCGGCGGGCCGGGACATGCGGTGGATCTCGTCGAGGAACAGCACCTCGCCCTCGGTGAGGGAGGACAGGATCGCCGCGAGGTCGCCGGCGTGCTGGATGGCCGGCCCCGAGGAGATCCGCAGCGGCGCGTTCATCTCGGCGGCGATGATCATGGCCAGCGTGGTCTTGCCCAGGCCGGGCGGGCCGGAGAGCAGGACGTGGTCGGCGGAGCGGCCGCGCATCCGGGCGGCCTCCAGCACGAGCGAGAGCTGGCGGCGGACCCGGTGCTGGCCGACGAAGTCGTCGAGGTTCTTCGGGCGCAGCGCCGCCTCGAGCTCACGCTCCTCGCCGTCGGCGCCGCCGCCGACCATCCGGGCCGGGCCGTCCTGCCCCGGCTGGGGGCTGACTGGTTCCGTCATGTCCTGCCTCCTGCGTTCCTCACGAGCGTCCCGACCGCGCGGACTGGCCCTGGCCCAGGTGCCGCAGGGTGGCCCGCAGCACCGTGGCCACGTCCGCGGACTCCTCGAGCTCCGGCTCGTGCCGCAGCGTGTCCTTCACGGCCTTGTCGGCGTCCTTCTCCGTCCACCCCAGGCCGGTGAGTGCCTCGAGCACCGGGTCCAGCCAGGGCGTGTCCGTCGAGGGACCGGCCTCGTCCGGGCCACCGGCCACCGGGGCCCCGGTGGGGACGAGCTTGTCCGCCAGTTCCAGCACGATCCGGCGGGCGCCCTTCGGCCCGATGCCCGGGACCCGGGTGAACGTCTTGTCGTCCCCGGAGGAGGCGGCGATGCGCACGGTCTCGGGATCGTGCACCGCGAGCACGGCCATCGCCAGCCGGGGGCCCACGCCGGAGACGCCGATGAGCACCTCGAAGACCTCCTTCTCGTCCGGGGTGGCGAACCCGTAGAGGGTCATGGAGTCCTCGCGCACCACCAGGGTGGTGAGCACCCGGCCGGTGTCCCCGACGTGCAGGTGGGAGATCGTCTGGGGCGTGGCCGAGAACTGCATGCCGAAGCCGGCCACGTTGATCACGGCGTGGTTCAGTCCCACGGTCTCCACCGTGCCGGACAGGGACGAGATCATGCGGGCCTCACTCCAGGGTCGGGGTCGGACGACAGCGGCGCATCGGGCGCTGTTCGAAGATATCTACGAACAGCCTAGCCTGTCTGCCCCTCAGACCCGGGACCCGCTCCCCCAGCCGGTGGAACCGCGGGACCGGCGCTCGGCCTCGAGCCAGGCCCGCTGGGCCGCCGTCGCGCCGCGACCGCCCGCCCCGGCCCGTCCGGCCGACGCCGGGAAGCGGGAGTCCTTGCGGGGACTGGTGAGGTTCCCGGTCTCGAGTCCCCGGCCCATCAGGCCACCGCGCCAGGCGTGCGTGATGGCCAGGGCCAGCGCGTCGGCGGCGTCGGCCGGCCTCGGCGGTGCGTCCAGCCGCAGGATCCGGGTCACCATGGCCGCGATCTGGTCCTTGCCGGCATCACCGTGGCCGGTGACCGCCGCCTTGACCTCCGAGGGCGTGTGCAGGGCCACCGGCAGTCCCCGCCGCGCGGCGGCGGCGATGACCACGCCGGAGGCCTGGGCCGTGCCCATCACAGTGGGGGTGTTGTTCTGCGCGAACATGCGCTCCACGGCCACGTGGTCCGGGGCGTGCCGGTCCAGCCACTCGTTGATCGCCTCGTCGATGGCCAGCAACCGCTTGTCCAGCGTGGTCTCGGCCCCGGTCCCGACGACGGTCACCCCCACGAGCGTGGCGGTGCGGTTCGGGGCCACGTCCACGACCGCGATGCCGCACCGGGTCAGCCCCGGGTCGACGCCGAGCACGCGCAGCGGGCGCGCGGCCGGGCGGGCCGCGCGGACCGGTCCCGGACCCCCAGCCACGATCCGGTCAGTCCTCGTCGAGCTGGGCGAGGACCTCGGGGGCGATGTCGACGTTGGAGTAGACGCCCTGCACGTCGTCGAGGTCCTCGAGGGCCTCCTCGAGGTGCAGGAAGGTCTTGGCGCCCTTGGCGTCGAGGTCGACCTTCATGGTGGCGACGAACTCCATCTCGTCGGTGTCGTACTCGATCCCGGCCTCGTCCAGCGCCGCGGTCACGGCGGACATGTCCGAGGGGTCGCACAGGACCTCGAAGGAGTCCCCGGACTTCACGACCTCCTCGGCGCCGGCGTCGAGGACGGCCATGAGGACCTCGTCCTCGGTGGTCCCCTCGGCCGGCAGGCGGACGACCCCGGTGCGGTTGAACAGGAAGGCGACGGAGCCGGCGTCGGCCATGGTGCCGCCGTTGCGGGTCACCGCGGTGCGGACATCGGCGGCGGCGCGGTTCTTGTTGTCCGTCAGGCACTCGACCATCAGCGCCGAGCCCTGGGGGCCGCGCACCTCGTAGATGATCTCGGTGTAGTCGATGACCTCGCCGGTGAGCCCGGCGCCGCGCTTGATGGCACGGTCGATGTTGTCGTTGGGGACCGACTGCTTCTTGGCCTTGGTTACGGCCAGTTCGAGGGCGGGGTTGCCGTCCAGGTCCGGGCCGCCGACGCGGGCCGCGACCTCGATGCCCTTGACGTACTTGGCGAAGGCCTTCGCCCGACGCGCGTCGATCACGGCCTTCTTGTGCTTGGTGGTCGCCCACTTGGAATGCCCTGCCACGTGTTCTCCTCCCCTGCCCGGCCGCGCGCGGCACGACCGGGATCGGCTGTTGGTGACGTCCGGCGGGTACCGGCTGAAGTCTGCTGACGAGTCTAGCGGGACGCCGCCGCGGCGCAGCGAGCACCCTGTCCACGGATCGGTGGATGTGAAACAGTTGCTGACCATGACGACCGACACCCTCGCCGCCGGCACCGATGCCAACCCGTTGCTCACGCCGTCCGCGCTCCCCTACGGCCTGCCGGACTTCGGCGCCATCCAGGACCACCACTTCCTGCCGGCGTTCCGGGCGGGCATGGCCGCGCACCGGGCCGAGCTGGAGGCCATCGCCACGGACGCGGGCCCCGTCACCTTCGAGAACACCGTCCTGGCGTTCGAGCGGTCCGGCCGGGCGCTGCGCCGGGTGTCCATGGTCTTCCACCACCTGGTGGCCGCCGACGGCACGGACACCCGCCACCGGATCGACGAGGAGATCAGTCCGGAGCTGTCGGCCCACCAGGACGCGACCTACCTCGACGAGCGTCTCTACCGCCGGCTGGCCGGCGTGGACCCGGAGGCGTTGACCGGCGAGGACCACCGGCTCGCCACGGAGACCCTCAGGGCCTTCCGCCTGCGCGGCGCGGACCTGGACGCGGCCGCCAAGCGGCGCCTGGCCGCCATCAACGAGCGCCTGGCCGTGCTCTCCGCCCAGTACGGGCGCCGCATGGTGGAGGGGAACACGGCCGCCGCCGTCTGGTTCGCCTCGGCGGCGGAGCTGGCCGGGCTCACGGAACAGGACCTGGCCGCGGCCGCGGAGGCGGCCCGCACCGCCGGGCACGACGACGGCTACCTCCTCACGCTGTCCATGTTCACCTCCCAGCCCTGGCTGGAGACACTCGAGGTCCGGGAGTCGCGTCGGCGGGTCCACGAGGCCGCCTGGCACCGGGGCAGCACCGACGACGAGCACTCCACGCTGCCGCTGGCCGTGGAACAGGCCGCCCTGCGCGCCGAGAAGGCCGGGGTGCTGGGACACTCCAGCTGGGCCGACTACGCCCTGCAGGACCGGACGGCCCCGGACCTGGCGGCGGTCCGGGACCTGCTCGGCCGGATCATCCCGGCCGCCACCGCGAATGCCCGACGGGAGAGGGCGGAGGTCGAGACCGCGGCCGGACACCCGGTGGAGCCCTGGGACTGGCCCTTCCACGCGGCCCGGATCGAGCGGGAGAGGTTCCGCGTGGACGCCTCCGGGCTGCGCGCGTACCTCGAGCTGGACCGGGTCCTGACCCACGGCGTCTTCGCCGCCGCCACCGCCCTCTACGGGATCACCTTCCGCGAGCGCCCGGAGCTGCCGGGATACCGTCCGGACGTGCGCGTGTGGGAGGTGCTGGACGCCGACGGCGCCGGGCTGGGCCTGTTCGTGGGGGACTTCTTCACCCGGCCGACCAAGTCCGGCGGGGCCTGGATGGACTCCCTCCGCGAGGCCTCGACGCTGTTCGGCGAGCAGCCCGTGGTCACCAACACCCTGAACATCCCGGCCCCGGCCGAGGGTGAGCCGGCGCTGTTGACCGTGGACCAGGTGACCACCCTGTTCCACGAGTTCGGGCACGCGCTGCACGGGTTGTTGTCCACGGCCCGCTATGCCTCCCTGTCCGGGACGGCGGTGCCGCGGGACTTCGTGGAGTTCCCGTCCCAGGTCAACGAGATGTGGATGTACTGGCCGGAGGTCGTCACCGCGTACGCGCGCCACGTGGACACCGGCGAGGCGATCGACCCCGAGGTGCTGGCGGCCATCGAGGCGTCCTCGCTCTGGGGCGAGGGGTTCCGCACCACGGAGTACCTGGGCGCGACCATGCTGGACCTGGCCTGGCACTCCCTGGCGCCGGGGACGGTGGTGCAGGACCCGCTCGTCTTCGAGCACGAGGCGCTCGAGGCCGCCGGGCTGGATCCCGCCCTGGTCCCGCCCCGCTACCGGACCGGGTACTTCAAGCACATCTTCGCGGGCGGCTACGCGGCGGGGTACTACTCCTACATCTGGTCCGAGGTACTGGACGCGGACACCGTGGAGTGGTTCCGGTCCCGGGGCGGGCTGACGCGCGAGAACGGCGAGCGCTTCCGCGCGGAACTGCTCTCCCGCGGCAACACGCGGGACCCGTTGGAGTCCTACCGGGCCTTCCGGGGCCGTGACGCGGACCCGGAGCACCTGCTGCGGCGCCGCGGGCTGCTGGGCTGAGCCGCCCGGCGGTCCCGCGCCGGGCGGCTCAGGACCCGGCCGCGACCAGCTGGGACAGGCCGGGCCGGGGCGAGGTGAGCACCGCGTGCAGCCACAGGCGCACCGCGCGGTCCCACTTCTCCGGGTCGACGTTCCACTCCCGGGTGTGCCGGGCCAGCGTGAACCGCACGAAGCTCACCATCTGCGGGTTCTTCGCGGCCAGGTCCATCGAGGGCCCGACGGGGACGAAGTCGTCGTCCTCCGAGTGCAGGATCAGCGTGGGCACCCGCACCTGGTCGGCCCGGGCCACCCAGTTCATGGCCTTCAGGTCCACGGGGGCCGCCAGTCCGGTGGCCCAGCGGCCGGCCCGGTTGCTCATGAGCCACTGCCCGAGGCGCCCGGAGGCATCGGGCAGCCGGTTCAGCCTCGCCTGGTGGGCCAGCACGTCGATCCAGTTGATGACGGGGCCGTCCAGCACCATGGCGGCCACGGAGGAGGCCAGTTCGGAGCGGTCGGCCAGCTGCAGGCACACGGCGGCCCCCATGGACCAGCCGAACAGCACCACCTCGCGGGCACCGTGCTCCAGCGCGTACGCGACCGCGGCCTCGACGTCGCGCCACTCCGTGGTCCCCAGGCCGTAGCGCCCGTCCCCGGCCGCCGGGGCGTCCCCGTCGTTGCGGTAGGAGATCAGCAGGGAGGTCATGCCCAGGGCCCGGGCGGAGCCGATCGCGCGGATCCCCTCGGTGCGCTTGGCGCCCCGGCCGTGGACCATGATCGCCCAGATGCCCTCCCCCGGCAGGACGCGCGCGGGGCTGCCGGCCACCGGGCCCTGCTCGGGACCGGGGTGCGCCGTGGCCGTGCCGGTCCGGCGCGCGGGGTCACCGGCCGCCGGCACCAGCCAGGCCGGGGCGGAGCCGTTCTCCACGGCGATCCTCACGTCCAGCGCCTCGTAGCCCAGCGTCCGCGGATCGGGGTAGATGAACCCGGCCCACCGGCCCCGGACGGCCCTGGACAGGTCCCCGGAGTACACCTCCTCGACCTCGCGCTGGACGGTGCCGTCGCGCGGGTCGAACGAGGACACCGCCCCGATGCGCGCCACGCCGGCGCCGCCGTCGAACACCAGGGAGTACGTCCCCGGCACGGTGGTCTCCTCGTTGACCGGGAGGATGATCTCCAGTCCGGACTCGCCCTGGACGACGGCGAGGATCTCGAGGTCCTCGGCCGGCGTCTTCACCGGCGTCACCACGGTCCGGGCGAACAGTCCGGCAAGCCCGGAGATGGTGCCGGCGGCCACCGAGCCGGTCACCACGCCGGCCACGGCGGCCACCGAGGACCAGCGCATCACCGGCTCCGCCTTCCCGATGCCCTTGCGCAGGCTCCGGCCCCGGCCGCGCCACCGGCCGGTCAGGCCGGCCAGCCCGGACGGGGAGGGACGCGCGGAGGTGGTGCGTGGGCTCATGTGCTCCATTGTGTCCGCCGGGCGGACCGGTGTGCCAACCGGATGGGTCGCCGGCCGGGTCGTCGCGGGCGGGCCCGGGAAACAACTGGCCGGTCCGTGGTGTTATGGGGACCATGAGTGATCCGCATCCCACCCCCGGCAGTCCCGACTCCGTCCCCGTCCCCGCCTCGCCCGCCGCCCCCGGTCCCGCCGGTGACCCGGCGGCGCGGGATCGTTCGGACGCGGAGTGGCGCGAGCGCCTGAGCCCGGCCGAGTTCCAGGTCCTGCGCCAGGCCGGGACCGAGCGCCCGTTCACCGGGGAGTACTGGGACACCGAGACCGAGGGCGTCTACGCCTGCCGCGCGTGCGGCTCGGAGCTGTTCCGCTCGGACACCAAGTTCGACGCCCACTGCGGCTGGCCCTCCTTCTTCGCCCCGCTGGCCGAGGACCGGGTGGAGTACATCCGCGACTCCACCCTGGGCATGGAGCGCATCGAGGTGCGCTGCGCCAACTGCGGCTCCCACATGGGGCACGTGTTCCAGGGCGAGGGCTTCGGCACGCCCACCGACCTGCGCTACTGCATGAACTCGGTGTCCCTGACTCTGCAGCCCAAGGCCGGCGCATGAGCGGACCCGCCCCGCGCGGCTTCGCCTCGGACAACTACGCCGGCGTCCACCCCGAGGTGCTCGCGGCCATCGCCGAGGCCAACACCGGCCACGAGAGCGCCTACGGTGACGACTCCTGGACGGCACGGTTGCAGGAGGCGGTCCGCGGGCAATTCGGTGAGCGGGCCGAGGGGTTCCCGGTCTTCAACGGCACCGCGGCGAACGTGGTCGCGCTGCAGTCGCTGCTGCCCCCCTGGGGCGCGGTGATCTGCGCCGAGAGCGCCCACATCCACCAGGACGAGGGCGGGGCCCCCGAACGCGTGGCCCGGACCAAGCTCTACACCGTGCCGACCCCGGACGGGAAGCTCACCCCCACACTGGTCGACACCCAGGCCCACGGCCTCGGCTTCGTCCATCGCGCCCAGCCCGCCGTCGTCGAGATCGCCCAGGTCACCGAGCTGGGCACGGTCTACACCCCGGACGAGGTCCGGGCCCTGGCCGACCACGCGCACGGCCTGGGCATGGCGCTCTACATGGACGGGGCCCGACTGGCCAACGCGGCCGCCGCGCTGGGCACCTCGCTGCGCTCGTTCACCACCGACGCCGGCGTGGACATCGTCTCCTTCGGGGGCACCAAGAACGGGGCCCTGGGGGCCGAGGCCATCGTGCTGCTGAACCCGGACGCCGTGCAGGCCGGGCCGCAGGGGGCCGGGAAGGCGGTGGAGTACCTGCGCAAGTCCTCGATGCAGCTGGCCTCGAAGATGCGCTTCGTCTCGGCCCAGCTGGTCGCGCTGCTCACGGACGAGCTGTGGCTGCGATCGGCCCGGCACGCCAACGCGATGGCGGCACGGCTGGCCGAGGGCGTCCGCGCCCTCGACGGCGTCACCCTCACCCAGGAGCCGGCCGCCAACCAGGTGCTGGCCGTGCTGGACCCGGTGGTCGCCGAGGCCGTGCGCTCCCGGTACGCGTTCTACGACTGGGACCGCTCCCGGAACGAGGTGCGCTGGATGACCTCCTGGGACACGACCGCCGACGACGTGGACGGTTTCACCGCCGCCCTGTCCTCCGCACTGGACGCCACGCGGTGAGCCTCGCCACGGCGCGTCGCACGGACATCCCTCAGGCAGGGCTTTAACGTTGACACCGTGACTGCCCTAGGCCACCATCCCGCAGAGTCGCGGCGCCTTCCCACGGAGTTCCGCGAGGCGCTCGCGGGCCTGCGCCGCGCCCGGCACCGGCAGGAGGTCACCCTGGACGAGATCCCGGCCCCCGGCCGGCTGGCGCCGTATGCCGTGGCGCTGGCCGCCGAGGTCCACGAGCCCTCCGACCTGGGCCCGTCCGAACTGGCCACCGGACGGTTCATCCTGCTCCACGACCCGGCCGGTTCCGAGGTGTGGCAGGGCACGTTCCGGGTGGTGACCTACATCCGCGCCTCGCTCGAGCTGGACCTGGGCAGTGATCCGATGCTCGGCGCCGTGGCGTGGACCTGGCTCGTCGAGGCACTGGAGACCCACCACGCCCGCTACACCGAGGCCGGCGGCACGGCCACGCGCGTACTCTCGGAGAGCTTCGGCGGACTGGCCACGCGGCCGGACACCACCGACATCGAGCTGCGCGCATCATGGACCCCCGAGGGTCCGGACACCACCGAACACCTGGAGGCCTGGGCTGACATGGTCTGCGCCTTCGCCGGCCTGCCCCCGGTCCCGGACGGGGTCACGCCCCTGCCGCGCATCAGGAGGAACTGACATCACCGCAGAGACCAGCCGCATCCCGGAGACGACCGAGCCCGAGGCACAGACCGAGGCTGCGGCCGCGGTCCCCCGGCTCATCACGGAGCCGGCGGGAGGAATCCCCTTCGTCACCGAGACCGTGCAGGAACTCGAGCGGTGCGCCCGCCTGCTGGCGGCCGGCACGGGTCCGGTGGCCGTCGACGCCGAGCGGGCCTCCGGGTTCCGCTACGGCCAACGCGCCTTCCTGGTCCAGATCAAGCGCGAGGGTGCCGGCATCTGGCTCATCGACCCGGAGGCGTTCGACGACCTCGCGGTCATCCAGGAGTCCCTGGCCGGGGTGGAGTGGATCCTGCACGCCGCCACCCAGGACCTGCCCTGCCTCTCGGAACTGGGGATGTGGCCCGACCGGCTGTTCGACACAGAACTGGCGGGCCGGATCCTCGGGCTGCCCCGGGTTGGGCTGGCCTCCGTGCTGGAGCAACTGCTCGGTGTCACGCTGGCCAAGGAACACTCCGCCGCCGACTGGTCCAAGCGGCCACTGCCCGAGGACTGGCTGCGGTATGCGGCGCTCGACGTCGAGCTGCTCGTGGAACTGCGCGCCGCCATGGTGGGCATGCTCGAGGCCTCCGGCAAGCTCGGCTGGGCCGAGGAGGAGTTCGAGGCCATCCGCACCACTCCCCTGCCAGGGCCCCGCACGGACCCGTGGCGCCGGACCTCCGGGATGCACAAGCTGCGCCGGCCCCAGCAACTGGCGGTGGTCCGGGAACTCTGGGAGGCCCGGGAGGCGCTGGCCCGGAACCGGGACACCGCCCCGGGGCGGCTGATCCCCGACTCGGCGATCGTCTCGGCGGCCGCGGCCCAGCCCTCCACGGTCCCCGCGCTGCTGAAGACCCCGGGCTTCCACGGACGGGCCGCCGCCAAGGAGGCGCCGCGCTGGCTCCGGGCCATCCAGGCCGGGCAGGCGGCGGCACGGACCCCCGACCGGCTGCCGGCACTGCACGTGCCCAACGAGGGCCCGCCCCCGCCGCGCGTGTGGAGGGACCGCAATCCGCTGGCCGACCGCAGACTCAAGACGGCCAAGGAGTGGGTGGGCAACAAGGCCGAGGAACTGAACCTGCCCACCGAGAACCTGCTGACCCCGGACACGTTGCGCCGGGTGTGCTGGACCCCGCCCGAGGCGATCGACCTGGACTCGGTCTCGGCCGCGCTGGCGGACCTCGGCGCCCGCCGGTGGCAGGTGCGGATCACGGCGCCGATCATCACGGTCGCGCTCCTGGATCCCGACCCGGCGGCGTGACCGCGGCGGCCCGCGGACGGCGGTCGTGGCCGCCCACCGCCGACGCACCCTTGCCCCTGTAGTTACCGATCGGTAACCTGAGCGGTGCCCACACCGTCCACACGTCCCGATCCCAGGAGCAGCATGCCCGCCTCGCCCGCCCCGTCGTCCGAGACCACCGCACCCGACCGCTTCGAGGCCTTCCGGGACCTCGCGGCCCGCTTCCCGGACGAGGTCGTCACCCGGGCAGAGGTCAGGGACCTCGTGCTCCCGGACGGGGCCGGGACCCTGGCCCTGATCACGCTCGACAACCATGCCGGCCCGCGGCGTCCCACCACCCTGGGCCCGAACACCCTGATCGGCCTCGGTGAGGTGCTCACCGGCCAGGCCGCGCGGGCCCGCGCCGGGGAGATCGCCGCACTCGCGGTCACCGGCAAGCCCGGGTTCCTCGTGGCCGGTGCGGACCTCGGCTCCATCACGGAACTCACCGAACCCACCGACGGTGCACTGCTGGCCCGGCTGGGCCACGAGGTCTATGACCTGCTCACCGAGTTCCCCGTACCCTCCTTCGCGTTCATCAACGGCCTCGCACTGGGTGGCGGGTTGGAGCTGGCGCTGGCCGCGCAGTACCGCACGGTGTCCTCCGCCGCGACGGGACTGGGACTGCCCGAGGCGTTCATCGGCCTGGTCCCCGGCTGGGGCGGGGTGTGGAAGACCCCACGGATCACCGGCCCGAGGGACGCGGTGACGCTGATGCTCGCCAACCCGCTGCACAACAACCGCTCCATCGACGGGCGCACCGCGTACTCGATCGGCCTGGCGGACGCCCTGTTCGACCCCTCCGAGGACCCCACGGACCCCACCGGGTTCTTGGACGCCTCGCTGGCGTGGGCCGCCGGCGTCGTGACCGGGGACGCGGACACCCTCGCGGCCCTGGAGTCCCAGCGGGACCGGGACCGCTCGGATGCCGCCTGGGACGAGGCCATCGCCGAGGGCCGCCGGATCGTCGCCGCGAGGACCGGCGGCCACGTCCCGGCACCGGCCGCGGTCCTGGAGCTCTTCGAGGCCGGCCGGCACCGCAGCCGGGCCGAGTCCGCCGCCGCCGAGTGCGAGGCGCTGGCGCGCCTGACCCAGACCCCGGAGTTCCACCGCACCGTCTACGCGTTCCTGGACGTGGTGCAGAAGCGCTCCAAGCGCCCCGCCGGGGCCCCCGATGTCTCCCTCGCCCGGCCGGTGCGCAAGGTCGGCGTGGTCGGCGCCGGTCTGATGGCCGGCCAGCTGGCCCTGCTGTTCGCCCAGCGCCTGGGCGTGCCGGTGGTGATGACGGACATCGACCAGGCCCGCGTGGACCGCGGCCTGGCGCACGTCCGGTCCCAGGTGCAGAGGCTGGTCTCCCGCGGCAGGCTCTCGGCCGGGTCCGGGACCGAGCTGGCCGGGCTCATCACCGGTTCCGTGTCCAAGGACGTCTACGCGGACGCCGACTTCGTGATCGAGGCGGTCTTCGAGGAGATGGGCGTCAAGAAGCAGGTCCTTGCCGAGCTCGAGGCCATCGTCTCGGCCGACTGCATCCTCGCCACCAACACCTCCTCGCTCTCCGTGACCGGGATGGCCGCGGACCTGGACCACCCGGAACGGCTCGTCGGGTTCCACTTCTTCAACCCGGTGGCCGCCATGCCGCTGCTGGAGATCGTCCGCGGCCCGGCCACCACGGACGGGGTCCTGGCCACCGCGTTCGGCACGGCCCGGACGCTGGGCAAGACCGCCGTGCTCGTCCAGGACGCCCCGGCCTTCGTGGTGAACCGCGTCCTGCTGCGCATGATGGGCGAGGTGCAGGCCTCGTTCGACGAGGGCACCCCGGCGGGCACGGCGGACCACGCCCTCGACTCCCTCGCGCTGCCGATGACGCCCTTCACGTTGCTGGCCATGGTGGGCATCCCGGTCGCCCAGCACGTCACCGAGTCCCTCAACGCCGCCTTCGGGGACGCGCGTTTCCCCGTCTCGGCCAACCTGCAGCGCCTCATCGACGCGGGCAAGACCGCCCTCTGGGCCAAGGACCTCACGGGAGACCGGATCGAGGCCGAGTCCGGTGGCGCCTCGGGTGAGACGATCCCGGCCGGCACGGCGGCGCTGCTGAATCAGGGCGACTCCCCCCAGACCGGCGAGGAACTGCTCGTGCGCGTCCAGGACGCCCTGGCCGAGGAGATCGGCCTGATGCTCGCCGACGGGGTGGTGGCTGATGCCCGGGACATCGACCTGTGCATGATCCTGGGCGCCGGCTGGCCGATGCACCTGGGCGGGATCACCCCCTACCTGGACGACGTGGGCGCCTCACAGCGCGTGAATGGCGCCAGGTTCCACGGCTGAGCCGGCGCGGGCTGATAATGGGGGGATGACGACTACCGCCCAGCCAGGCCCCGGTTCCCCCTCCCCCCGTTCCTCCGGAACGGCTCCCGTCCCCGACGCCGGCCCGGGCACCGGGTGCGGGTGCGGCACCTCCCGCAGGACCTTCCTGGAACGCGGCGCGGTGCTCGGCGCGGCGGGGCTGGCCACGGCGGGGCTGGCCGGGTGCACGGACCAGATCCGCAACCGGGCCGATGCGCCCTCCCACCACGTGGGCGGCACCCCGACCCAGACGCTGCCCGCGGACCAGCTGCCCGTGGGGACGTCCGCCTCGGTCGAGGTGGAGGGACGCACCCTGTTGCTGCGACGTGAGGCGGAGGACGTCGTCCACGCCTTCTCAGCGGTCTGCACGCACCAGGGCTGCACGGTCGCCCCGGCCACGGAGTCCGGTCAGGACGTCTTCGCCTGCCCGTGCCACGGCTCCCACTTCGCCGTGGACACCGGGGTGCCCTTCGGCGGGCCGGCACAGAAGCCGCTGACCGAGTTCACCGCCACCGTGGACGGCGACTGGGTGATGGTGACGCTCTAGATCAGTCCCGTCCCGCGCGGCTACCGCCCGGCTCCTGGCCGGCGCGGGGGGTTGACGATCACCTCGCGGCGGTTCGGGTCCCAGTGCGGTTGCTCCGCCTTGCGCTGGGGGTAGTAGGAGAAACGCCACCAGAGCCAGACCGCCGGGCCAATGACCGGCAGCAGGAACATCGCGAAGGCCCACGGGAGCCGCCGGGCCGGGTCCAGGGGTGATCGCGACAGGGACACCAGGGCGGTGACGAGCACCGCCACCACGGCGATGGCCACGATCCACATCAGGACCTCGAACGCGGTCAGGGAGAGGGAGTCCACTAGAACAGCGCGACCTTCGGCACCGCCGGGAAGATCTCGTCCAGTTCGGCCCGTTCCCGGTGCGTCGGCACCCAGCGCACCGCCTCGGCGTTCTGGCGCACCTGTTCCGGACGGGTGGCGCCGGCGATCACCGAGGCGACCGGTTCCTGCGCGGCCAGCCAGGAGAAGGCCAGGTGCACCTCGTGCAGCCCACGCTCCCGCGCGAAGTCCCCGAAGCGCCGCAATTGCTCCAGGTCCGCGTCCCGGACCATGTGCGTGCGGGTGTGGGACAGCCGCGAGCCCTCCGGGGCCGACCCGGCCGAGTACTTGCCGGTCAGCATGCCATTGGCCAGCGGGAAGTACGGCAGCACGCCCAGACCGTAGGCACGGGCCGCCGGCATCACCTCGAGCTCCGCCCGGCGGTCCAGCAGGTTGTAGTGGTTCTGGGCGGAGATGAACCGTTCGGTGCCCAGCTGCCGGGCCACGAACTCCGCCTCGGCGATCTGCCAGCCGGCCCGGTTCGAGTGCCCGACGTACCGCACCTTGCCGGAACGGACCAGGTCGTCCAGGGCGGACAGCGTCTCCTCGATGGGCGTGGCATCATCCGGGGTGTGGAACTGGTACAGGTCGATCCAGTCCGTGCCGAGGCGTCGCAGGGACGCCTCCACCGCCCGCACGATGTAGCGCCGGGAGCCCCGCGCCCCGAGGTCGGGTCCGTTGGCCCCGCCGGCGTCCATGCCGAACTTCGTGGCCAGCACCACGTCCTCGCGGCGCGCGCCGAGGGCGGCGCCGAGCCGTTCCTCGCTCAGGCCGGCGGTGGCACCGTAGGTGTCCGCCACGTCGAACAGGGTCACCCCGGCGTCCAGGGCGGCGTGCACGACGGCGTCGGTACCCTCCTGCTCCAGCGTGGCGGTGCCGGGACGGCCGAGGTTGTTGCAGCCGAGGCCGACGACGGAGACGGTCAGCCCGGAACGTCCGAGGCGGCGGTACTGCATGGGTGGGAGGGTCCTTCCGGAGAGGGCGGAATCGGGCGGTGCGGTTCGGACGGTCCAGGCCGGGAGGTTCAGGCCGGGCGGTTCAGGCGGAGGTCGTCACGCGCGAGGCCTGGACGCCCGCGAGCTTCGCCGCGGCCGGGATCTCGGCGGCGGCCTTGCGCCGGTGCGGGGTGGTCACCTCGAAGACGACCTGCCCCGACTCGAGCCGCTCGCCGACGACCTCGCCCAGTCCGCGCCAGGCCAGCTGGTTCGTGATCTCGCCGCGGAGCCGCACCACCAGGCCGCGCTCGACCTGCGTCGGCTCGAAGCCCTTGAGCCGGTAGGCGACCTGAAGCCGGTCCATCTCCTCGGCGGGCACCTCGGCGAAGCCGTCCTCGGCGCACTGCGCCGCGAAACTGGCGAGCAGCTCCTCACCGGCCACGTCGTCCGCGACCTTCTCGGCCGACGTCGTGCCGGTGGTGCCCACCCGGCCGTGGTGGACCACCACCTCACCGCTGCCGGGCGCGAACCAGGCCTCGCGGTAGTCCAGCCGGGGCTGGCCGTCGGACTCGCTGCGCCGGTAGGTGCGGACGATGCTCAAGACTGCTCCTTCGTCGTCGGGATCGGGCCGGTGTCCTGGCCGGTGAGCGGCCGGGCGAACGGCACCTTGGTGCCGAGGACCTGGGCCACGGTGTCGTGGGCGACCTGGCGGGCCGTCAGGCCCGTGCGCTCGAGCACCTGCTCGCGGCTGCCGTGGGCCAGGAACTCCACGGGCAGGCCGACCTCGTTCAGGGCGGTGTCCACGCCGCGGGCGCGCATCTCCTGCCGGATGCGGGAGCCGACGCCGCCGGCCCGCACCCCGTCCTCGAGGCAGACGACGATCCGGTGGTCCGCGGCCATCTCGATGACCGAGCGGCGCACGGGCAGGACCCACCGCGGGTCGATGACGGTGGCGGAGATGCCCTGGTCGGCCAGCCGTGCGGCCACGTCCAGGCCCAGTTCGGCCAGGGCGCCGACGGCGATGATCAACACGTCGCGCTCGGCACCGGGCTCCGCGGAGGCCGCGCCGAGGCGCAGCAGCACGTCCACGCCGTCGTCCAGGCGTTCCAGGGCGGCGATCTCCGGGCCGACCGAGCCCTTCGAGAACCGCACCACGGTCGGGGCGTCCTCCACGGCCACGGCCTCGCGCAGTTCCTCGCGCAGCCGTTCGGCGTCCCGGGGCGCGGCGATCCGCAGCGAGGGCACGGACTGCAGCAGCGCCAGGTCCCACATGCCGTGGTGGCTGGGTCCGTCCGGTCCGGTGACCCCGGCGCGGTCCAGGACGAACGTCACGCCGGCGCGGTGCAGGCCGACGTCCATCAGGACCTGGTCGTAGGCGCGGTTGAGGAACGTGGCGTAGACGGCGACCACAGGGTGCAGCCCGCCGAACGCCATGCCGGCCGCCGAGGTGACCGCGTGCTGTTCGGCGATGCCGACGTCGTAGACGCGCTGGGGGTGCTTCTCGGCCATCGCGCCCAGGCCGACGGGGATCTTCATGGCGGCGGTGATGGCCACGATGTCCGGGCGCTCGTCGGCGATCGCCACGATCTCGTCGCCGAAGACCGAGGTCCAGGACGGTCCGGAGCTCGAGGCCACCGGTTCGCCGGTCTCCGGGTCGATCCTGCCGATCGCGTGGAACTGGTCGTCCACGTGCGCGACCGCCGGGGCGTAACCGTGGCCCTTCTCCGTCATGGCGTGGACGATGACCGGGCCCGCGTAGTTCCGGGCGTCGGTCAGGGCCTCCTCGAGCTGATCCTGGTCGTGCCCGTTGATGGGGCCGATGTACTTCATCCCGAGGTCCTCGAACAGGCCCTGCGGGGCCCACCAGTCCTTGATGCCCTTCTTCGTGGCGTGCAGGGAGCGGTAGACGAAGCGCCCGGCGGCACCGGAGGTCTGCAGCCGGCCCTTCCAGAAGTCCAGGGTGTCCTCGTAGGTGCGGTGGGTGCGCAGCTTGTCCAGGAACGCCCGGCGCAGGGCCGAGAGCTGGTTCGCCAGGCCGCCGACGGTCGGGGCGTAGGACCGGCCGTTGTCATTGACGACGATCACGACGCGGCGGTCGCGGTCCGCGGCGATGTTGTTGATGGCCTCCCACGCCATGCCCCCGGTCAGCGCTCCGTCGCCGATCACGGCGACCACGTACCGGTCGCCCTCGCCGCGCAGTGCCCAGGCGCGGGAGATGCCGTCCGCCCAGGACAGGGAGGACGATGCGTGGGAGGACTCCACGACGTCGTGCACCGACTCACCCCGGTCGCCGTATCCGGACAGCCCGCCCTGCTGGCGCAGCGTGGAGAAGTCCTGCCGCCCGGTGACGAGCTTGTGCACGTACGACTGGTGCCCGGTGTCGAAGATCACCGCGTCCCGCGGGGAGTCGAACATCCGGTGGATCGCGAGGGTCAGCTCGACCACGCCCAGGTTGGGACCGAGGTGACCGCCGGTGCGGGAGACGTTGGCGATCAGGAACGTCCGGACCTCCTCCGCCAGCCTCCGGACCTGGCTGGGCGTGAGCCGGCTGAGGTCCTGGGGTGAACGGATCGTTTCGAGAAGGCCCACGGGCTGGCGGTCCTTTCGGCCGGGGACGGGATGACGCGGAGGGACCCCTCCCACGAGGCCGGGGAGCCGGGGAAGGCCCGGGACCCAGCGCCCCGGGGAAAGTACGCCTCAGCTGCTTCCCTCATCGTACTATGCGCACGCGGGCCCGATCAGGCGGTCGGCGCGGACGGTGTCGGGCCCCGCCGGGGACTGGTGCCGCGACGGGCCGTTCCGGTGCGACGGGCTGTTCCGGTACGTCGGGCCTCGGCCCGCCTCGATGTGCGGGCCGTCCTCGCCGCGGCCTCCTCGGACCTCAGGATCTCCCGCGTCTCCGCCGTGGGGCCGATGACCGGGCGCAGCCAGTGGGCCTCCGGGTTGGCGTCCACCAGCAGTGCCTTGACCAGCAGGGTGAGCGGGATCGCGAGGATCGCGCCGACCGGACCGGTCAGCGCGGCCCAGAGCAGCACCGAGAAGAAGGTGACGGTCTGGCTCAGGGAGACGGCCTGCCCGACCACCCGGGGCTGGACGATCGACTGCACCACCCCGTTGATGACGCCGTAGACCACGACGACCCAGACCACGGTCGGCCAGCCGCCGACGAGGAAGCCGAAGACGATCGGCGGGATGATCGCGAAGAAGTAGCCGATGTTCGGGATGAAGCTGCACAGGAAGGCCAGGAGCCCCCAGAGCAGGGCGGCGGGCACCCCCATGATGTACAGCGCGGTCGCGTTGAGCGCACCCTGCGCCACGCCGAGCACCGTGGTCACCACCATGTAGCGCCGCACGTTCGTGGCGTAGTCGCGCAGCGCCCGGACCAGGTCCGGCCGTCGCTCACTGAGCTGGCGCAGGATCGTCCGGGCGTAGGCGGCATCGGCCGCCATCAGGATCATCATGGTGAGCACGATGACGAGCGCGCCCGTGATGCTCGCGACGCTTCCGAGGGCGCCGGTGATGGCCGCGGCGATGCTGCCCGGGTCCAGGCCGCCGACGAACGACTGGATCTGGGCCTGCCCGATGCCGAGCCTGGTCAGTGCGGCGGCGATCTGGGCACCGATCTCCTGGAACTGTGAGGCGTACGTCGGCAGCATCGCCACGAACTGCGCGAAGGCGATGATCAGCGTGTACGTGAACACGGCCAGCAGCGCGAACACGACGAGGATGACCGAACCGGTGGCCAGCCCCGACGGCACCCCGAGCCTCTCGAGGCGGCCGCGCACGGGGCTCGCGCAGATCACGAGCACGAGGGTGAGCAGCACGGGGGCCAGGATGTCCCGGATGCCGTGGATCCCCGCGCCCACGACGACGGCGGCAGCTGCGCCGAGGAGGATGATCGTCCCCCGGGGGTAGCGGCCGGTGCGGCCGTCGAGGCGCGGACCGGTGCTGCTCATCGCGACCTCGTCTCGTGCTCGAGTGGTATCGCCAGAGTAGGTACGGCGCCGCGCGCGGTCATCATCCTGATCGGGTGATGTAGCGCCTCGGCGTCCCCCGCTATCGTCGGCGGAATGGAGCCGCAGCAGGGGACGGTGCTCATCGCAGTGGTCCTCGTCGCGGTCGACCTGGCCATCCGCATCGCCGCGCTCATTGTCATCCCGCGCGACCGCAAGCCGACGGCGGCGATGGCGTGGCTGCTGGCGATCCTCCTGGTCCCCTACCTCGGCATCCTGTTCTTCCTGCTGATCGGCAGCCCGAAGCTGCCGCGGAAGCGGCGCGCGAGGCAGGCCGAGGTCAACCGGATGATCGCCGCCGGGGTGCGGGACGTGCACCTGGTGCCCGAGGCGGTCAGGGCCCGCCGGCCGGCGTGGTTCGACGGGGTGGTGGAGCTCAACCGGGCACTCGGCGCCGTGCCGGCCGTGGGCGGCAGCCGGGCGGAGCTCGTCGGCGACTACGCCGGTTCGCTGGTCGGCATGACGGCCGACATCGACAGCGCCACCAGCTTCGTGCACGTCGAGTTCTACATCGTCTCGTACGACGTGGCGACGAGGGACTTCTTCCGGGCGATGGAGGACGCCGTCGCCCGCGGTGTGGTGGTGCGCCTGCTCCTGGACCACGTCGCCTCGGTCCGCGCCCCCGGGCACCGCGAGACCGTCGCGGAGCTCGACCGGATCGGGGTGCAGTGGTCGTTCATGCTGCCCGTGCGGCCGCTGAGGGGACAATGGCAGCGCCCCGACCTGCGCAATCACCGCAAGCTCGTCGTGGTCGACGGCCGGATCGGCTGGATGGGCTCGCAGAACCTGGTCGACCGCAGCTACAACCTGGCGAAGAACCTGCGGCGCGGGCTGCAGTGGCAGGACCTGATGACCAGGACCACCGGCCCGGTGGTCAGTGGCCTCAACGCGGTCTTCCTGACCGACTGGTACTGCGAGACCGACGAGGTCCTGGACGGCGAGCACGTCGCCGCCCCCGCCGTCGGGTTCGACGACTCGCCGGCGGCGCTGGAATGCCAGGTGGTGCCGAGCGGGCCCGGCTTCGAGTACGAGAACAACCTGCACCTCTTCCTCGCGCTGCTCTACTCGGCCCGCCACCGGGTCATCATCACCAGCCCCTACTTCGTGCCCGACGAGGCGATGATGTACGCCATCACGTCCGCCTGCCACCGCGGTCTCGAGGTGCACCTGTTCGTCTCGGAATGGGGTGACCAGGGGCCGGTCTTCCATGCCCAGCGCTCCTACTACGGCGCGCTGCTGCGGGCCGGGGTCCGCATCTTCCGGTACCCCGCGCCGTTCATCCTGCACGCCAAGCACCTCTCGATCGACGACGACACCGCCGTCATCGGCTCCAGCAACATGGACATCCGGTCCTTCGCCCTGGACCTCGAGGTGTCGCTGCTCGTGCGCGGGGCCGGCTTCGTCGAGCAGATGCGCGGCGTCGAGGACGGCTACCGCGAGATCAGCCGGGAGCTCACCCTGGCCGAGTGGGAGAGGGAACCGCTGCGCTCCACCGTCCTGGACGGGCTCGCACGGCTCACCTCCGCCCTCCAGTGACGGTCCCGCGTCCGCCCGGGACGTGTCCGGACGACGAAGGACCGGGACCCGCTGGGGGTCCCGGTCCTCTCGCTCTCGGCGGGCCGGCGTCGGGGCCGGCCTCACCTCAGGGCGATGTCACTTGCCGGCGATCTGGCGCAGCACGTACTGCAGGATGCCGCCGTTGCGGAAGTAGTCCGCCTCACCGGGGGTGTCGATGCGCACGGTGGCGTCGAACTCGGTGACCTTGCCGTCCTCGGCCGTCGCGGTGACCTTGACGGTCTTCGGGGTGGTGCCCTCGTTCAGGGCCGTGATCCCGGTGATCGAGAAGGTCTCGGTGCCGACGAGCCCGAGGGTGTCCGCGTTCTGGCCCTCGGGGAACTGCAGCGGCAGCACGCCCATGCCGATGAGGTTCGAGCGGTGGATGCGCTCGAAGGACTCGGTGATGACGGCCTTGACGCCCAGCAGCGCCGTGCCCTTGGCGGCCCAGTCACGCGAGGAGCCGGAACCGTACTCCTTGCCGGCCAGCACCACCAGCGGGGTGCCGGCGGCCTGGTAGTTCTGGGCGGCGTCGTAGACGTAGGCCTGCGGGGCGCCGTCCTGGGTGAAGTCGCGGGTGAAGCCGCCTTCCACCCCGTCCAGCAGCTGGTTCTTGATGCGGATGTTCGCGAAGGTGCCGCGGATCATCACCTCGTGGTTGCCACGACGGGAACCGTAGGAGTTGAAGTCCTTGCGCTCCACGCCGTTGGCCAGCAGGTACTGGCCCGCCGGGGTGTCCGACTTGAAGGAACCGGCCGGGGAGATGTGGTCGGTGGTCACCGAGTCGCCCAGCTTGAGCAGCACGCGGGCGCCCTCGATGTCCGAGACCGGCTCCGGGCTGGCCTTCATGCCCTCGAAGTACGGGGGCTTGCGGACGTAGGTGGAGTTCGGGTCCCAGGCGAAGGTGTCGCCCTCGGGGGTCTCCAGGGCCTGCCAGCGCTCGTCACCGTCGAAGATGGTCCCATACTGGTGGGTGAACATCTCGGTGTCGATCGAGGCGTCGATGATCTGCTGGACCTCGGTCGGGTCCGGCCAGATGTCCTTGAGGTAGACGTCGTTGCCCTCGGAGTCCTGGCCCAGCGGGTCGTTCTCGAAGTCGAAGTCCATGGTGCCGGCCAGGGCGTAGGCGACCACCAGCGGCGGGGAGGCCAGGTAGTTCATCTTCACGTCCGGGTTGATGCGGCCCTCGAAGTTCCGGTTGCCCGAGAGCACCGAGGTCACGGACAGGTCCTGGTCCTGGATGGCCTGCGAGATCTCCGGCTCCAGCGGGCCGGAGTTGCCGATGCAGGTGGTGCAGCCGTAGCCGACGATGTGGAAGCCCAGGGCCTCCAGCGACGGGATCAGGCCGGACTTCTCGTAGTAGTCGGTGACCACGCGCGAGCCCGGGGCGACGGAGGTCTTGACCCACGGCTTGGAGGTCAGGCCCTTCTCGACGGCGTTGCGCGCCAGCACGGCGGCGGCCATCATCACCGAGGGGTTCGAGGTGTTGGTGCAGGAGGTGATCGAGGCGATCGACACCGCGCCGTGGTCCAGCTCGAACTGGCGGCCGTCCTGCATGGAGACCGGCACGGTCTTGGACGGACGGCCCGCACCGGCCTCGTCCTCCGAGGCGTAGTTGTGGATGTCCTTGCGGAACTGGTCCTTGGCGTCGGTCAGCTCGATGCGGTCCTGCGGACGCTTCGGGCCGGAGATCGACGGCACCACGGTGCCCAGGTCCAGTTCGAGGTACTCGGAGTACTGGACCTCCTTGGACGGATCGTGCCAGAGGCCCTGTTCCTTGGTGTAGGCCTCGACCAGGGCGATGTTCTCCTCGGAGCGGCCGGTCAGGCGCAGGTAGTCCAGGGTGACCTGGTCGATCGGGAACATGGCGGCGGTGGAGCCGAACTCCGGGGACATGTTGCCGATGGTGGCGCGGTTGGCCAGCGGCACGGAGCCGACGCCCTCGCCGTAGAACTCGACGAACTTGCCGACCACGCCGTGCTGGCGCAGCATCTCGGTGATGGTGAGGACCACGTCGGTGGCGGTGGCTCCGGCGGGGATGGAACCGGTCAGCTTGAAGCCCACGACGCGCGGGATCAGCATGGACACCGGCTGGCCGAGCATGGCGGCCTCGGCCTCGATGCCGCCCACGCCCCAGCCCAGCACGCCCAGGCCGTTGACCATGGTGGTGTGGGAGTCGGTGCCGACGCAGGAGTCCGGGTAGGCACGCAGCACGCCGTCGACCTCGCGGGTCATCACGGTGCGGGAGAGGTTCTCGATGTTGACCTGGTGGACGATGCCCATGCCCGGGGGGACGACCTTGAAGTCGTCGAACGCGGTCTGGCCCCAGCGCAGGAACTGGTAGCGCTCACCGTTGCGCTGGTACTCGATCTCCATGTTCCGCTCGACGGCGTGGTCGTTGCCGAAGGAGTCGATCTGCACGGAGTGGTCGATGACGAGCTCGGCCGGGGCGAGCGGGTTCACGCGCGTCGGGTCGCCGCCGAGGTCCTTGATGGCCTCGCGCATGGTCGCCAGGTCCACCACGCAGGGGACGCCGGTGAAGTCCTGCATGATGACACGGGCCGGGGTGAACTGGATCTCGGTGTCCGGCTGGGCGTTCGGATCCCATGAGGCCAGGGCCTTGACCGACTCGGCGGTGACGTTGGCACCGTCCTCGGTGCGGAGCAGGTTCTCCAGCAGGACCTTCAGGGAGTAGGGCAGCTTCTCGGCACCCTCCACCTTGTTGAGCCGGAAAATCTCGTACTCGGCTCCATTGACGTCCAGGACGCCCTTGGAGCCGAAGCTGTCAACAGTAGTCACGGAGGACTCCTCTTCCCGCCCTGCGTCAGGGCGATTGGCCGGTCTTGAGTGCCATTGCCGCGCCTACCGGCTCTCCCGGCACCGCGTACGGGCGATGCCGGACCGGTGGCGACGGCCAGGTGCCCGTCCTGGGCCGGCGGTCTGTCGACACCGTCACAGGGGGCTCGCCGACCATCCTATCCCGAAGGGCGGCCCGTCATCCGTCCATTCACCGGCGGTGACACGGCTTTCTTGACGGCCCGTCAGGGATTCCTGACACGGTGGACGGACGCCGCGGGCGTCAGTGGCGGACCAGCAGCGCGACCGATTCCATGTGGTGCGTGTCCGGGTAGAGGTCGTAGACGTCCGCGGCCTCCACGGACCAGCCGGCCTGGTTCAGCAGGCCCAGGTCACGGGCGAACGAGGCCGGGTCGCAGGACACGTACACGATGCGCTTGGGGTCCAGCCGGTGGATGCGTTCCACGGCGGTCTTGCCGGCTCCGGCGCGGGGCGGGTCGAGCACCACGGTGTCCACGTGCCGGGAGCCCAGGCCGCACTCGTTCACCGGCGCCGCCGGATCCCTCAGCCAACCACCCAGGATCCGGTCGGTCAGGCCGTTGAGCACGGCGGCCTGTTCGACCCCGTGCAGGTTCCGCCGGGCGTCGCGGCTGGCTCCCGGGGAGGCCTCCACGGACAGCACCAGTCCCTGCGTCCCGACGGCGTCGGCCAGGTACGCGGTGAACAGACCGGCCCCGGCGTACAGGTCAGCGATGACCTGTCCGGGCTGCGGGTCGGCCGCCTCGAGGACGGCGTCCACCAGCATCTGGGGAGCCGCCCGGTGGACCTGCCAGAAGCCGTCCCCGGTGATCCGGTAGGTCTTCCTCCCGCCGATCCGGGACTCCACCACCTCCTGCGTCCAGGTGCGCCCCCGCAACCGGTGCAGCGTGGGCCGGTCCCCGGGCCGCTCCGGCGGGCCCATCAGGACCACGGAGGTCCCCTCGGGCAGCCGTGCCGTCTGGCGGTGCATCCGGCCGCCGAGCTGGGCGATGTCCGCTCCCTCAACCGGTGTCAGCACCACGAGCGAGGGCTGGCCGTCCGCGGGGGTGGCGACCTCCACGCGTTCGATGCCCGTGAGGTCCAGTTCCCACAGCTTCAGGGCGTCCAGTCCCGGCACGCCCAGCGGCATGTTCCGCACCGGGACCAGGACGGTGGAGCGGTGGGCGTGCATGGCGAGCCGGCCGGTGGGGGTCACGGCGAAGGAATTGCGGGTGCGCCAGTGCAGTCCCGAGGGGTCGTCCCCCGGGGCACCGGTGACGTGGACGTCGAGCTGGATGCCCGCGATCCTGGCCACCGTGTCCCGGAAGACCTGTGCCTTGAGCCGGCGCTGGTGCGGAAGCACGATGTGCCCGAATTCGGCCCCGCCCACCGGCAGTCGCCCGGCGGCATGGGCCCGCAGCGAGTCCGCGAGCTTCCACTGGTGGGTGCGGCGGAACTCGGAGCCCTGCAGGACCTCGACGGCGTCTGCACGCCAGAACCGGGCGCCCTCCCCCGCCTCGGTGACGAGGGCCCGGACCACCTCTCCGGGAATCGCGTGGCGGACGAAGACCACCCGGCCGTCGTACCGGGCCACGCAATGGCCGCCGTGCGCCATGGGGCCGGCCTCGAGTTCGAGCAGCTGGGGCACGTCATAGGCTCCGGAATCGTCGTCCACGGGCCGTAGGGCTCCGTCGAACCTGCTGGTGTCCCGGGTACTGGTCATCCTCGACGTCCTCTCAGCGGTCGTGGGCACCCGCGTCGAGGGGGCCGGTCTCGCCGACCCTCGACGCACTGTCCTTCACCGAAGACTCTACTGGGCCGGGTCCAGTCCCCGGCGGGATCGCCTCGGATTCAGGTAGCGGTCGCGTATCCGCACCCGGCCCCTGCCTGCGGGAAAGCTGCCACGGGACGGATGCGACCATCACCCCGGGCTCCCGGTGCAACCGCTCCTTGATGCGCTGTGTGGTGCGGTTGTGCAGCAGGGACTGCCAGCCGCGGGCCACGACGTACTCGGGGATGTAGACCACCACCAGGTCCCTCGGGGAACTGCGGCGCAGCGTGCGGAGGTGGCGGATCAGCGGCTCGGCCATCTCCCGGTACGGGGAGGCCAGCACGGTGACCGGGACGGGCAGCTGCAACCGGTCCCATTCGGCCAGCAGCCTCCGGGTGGCGGCCTTGTCCAGGTCCACCACCACGGCCTCGAGGCTGGACGGCCGCGACGCGCGGGCGTAGGCCAGGGCGCGCAGCGTGGGGCGCTGCACGCTCATCACCAGCACCAGGGCGTGCACGCGGGAGGGCAGCGCGCGGGCGTCCTCCGCGGGCGTGAGGTCCAGTTCCGCGGCGACGGCGTCGTAGTGGGCCCGGATGCGGGCCATCACGGAGACCATGACGGCGATGGCCAGCAGGGCCACCCAGGCACCGTAGGTGAACCGGGTGACCAGGACCACCACGGCGACCAGTGCCGTCACGGCGAGACCGACCAGGTTCACCGCCCGCCGGAGCCGGACCGTCTGGCGCGGCCGGCCGCCCGGGGTGTGGGCGAGCTGGCGGGTCCAGTGCCGCACCATCCCCAGCTGGCTGACGGTGAAGGACAGGAAGACGCCGATCACGTACAGCTGGACCAGCAGGGCCGTCTGGGCCCGGAAGGCCACCACCAGGACCAGCGCGGCCAGGGTGAGCAGGACGATCCCGTTGGTGTAGCCGAGCCGGTCCCCGCGGGTGAGCAGCTGACGGGGCAGGTAGGCGTCCCGGGCGAGCCGGGAGGTCAGCTCCGGGAAGGACTTGAACGCCGAGTGCCCGGCGAGCAGCAGCAGCACGGCGACCAGCAGCACCAGGGCACCGGACAGGAGCCCGCCCTGCCCGAACACCGCGTTGGCGAGCTGGGCGAGCACCGGGTTCTGGACGTAGTCTGCCGGGACCTCTCCCCCGCCGGCGGTGCGCAGGGTGGCGGGATCCAGGACGAAGACCACGTCCGTGCGGTCGGCCAGGTACATCACCCCGAGGGTGGAGGCGCCGGCGAGCAGGCCCATGGCCAGCATGACGAACCGCGCGGTCCGGATCCGCGGCTGTGCCATGGCGTCCACGTTGGCGGCCGGGACCTCCACGCCCGTGGCGAGCGCTGAACCGGACGAGAAGGCGCGCACCGCCAGCACCGCCACGGCCAGTCCGCCCAGCCCCTGGGCGAACGCCGGGTCCGGGACGGGTTCCACGTCCGCGGACCGGGCCGCGCCGAGGGTGCCGGTGAGGTCCTGGACGAGCCCGCTCACCAGCATCCCGAACAGCAGGGTCAGGAACAGGTAGACCAGCACGGCGGGGAGCAGCCGGCCCCGGCCGGCTCCGCGGATGTTGGCCAGGGCCAGGACCACGACGCCGACCACGGCCACCCACAGCTCGGCTCCGGTCAGCACCGGGAACACGGCCGCCAGGTAGTGCGCCATGGCCGCCACCGAGACGGCCACCGTGAACACCAGGTCCATCATCATGGCCGCCCCGACCGTGACCCCGGCCCAGGGGCCGAGGTTGGCGCGGGTGATGGCGTAGTCCCCGCCCCGCGGATAGGCGCTGATGGACACACGGTAGGACAGCACGATCAGCAGCATCACGGCCACCACCACCAGGCCGATGTCCGGGCCCATGGCCAGGGCCGCCGTGCCGCCCAGGGCGAGGGTCAGCAGGATCTCGTCCGGGGCGTAGGCCACGGAGGACAGGGCGTTGGCGGAGAACACCGGCAGCGCCACGGCACGCCCCAGGGGCCGGCTGCGCTGCCGCTCGGTGTCGTAGGGCCTGCCGACCAGCAGTCGGCGGACCGGCTCGAGGATCCTGGGCACGGCTCAACCGTACATCCGGTCACCCCGGGGTGAGGCCGCGTGGCACACTGGACTCGCCGTCGCTCGGGCGGCGTCCTGACGCAGGAGGGAGGCCGGATGGCCCACTACGTGATCATGGGGTGTGGCCGCGTGGGGTCCTCCCTGGCCCTGACCCTGGAGCGGGCGGGCCACTCGGTGGCCGTCGTGGACCAGGACGAGCACGCCTTCCGTCGTCTCGGGCGTCACTTCGGCGGACAGCGGGTGACCGGCGTCGGCTTCGACCGGGACGCCCTGACCCGGGCCCGGGTCCAGGACGCCTACGCCTTCGCGGCCGTGTCCTCGGGGGACAACTCGAACATCATCGCCGCCCGGGTGGCCCGGGAGACCTTCGGCGTGGAGCACGTGGTCGCCCGGATCTACGATCCCGGCCGGGCCGAGATCTACCAGCGACTGGGCATCCCCACCGTGGCCGCCGTGCGCTGGTCCACCGACCAGGTGCTGCGGCGCATCCTGCCGGACACCGACCTGGCCGGTGACTTCCGCGATTCCTCCGGGCGCATCGTCATGGCCGAGGTCCATGTCTCCCCGGCCTGGATCGGCCGGCCCCTGACGGAGCTGGAGTCGAGGGCGCGGGTGCGGATCGCCTTCGTCACGCGATTCGGGGAGGGCATCGTCCCGGGGCCCGAGACCCTCTACCAGCAGGGCGACATCCTGCACGCCGTGATGGACGTCGCGGGACAGGACGAGGCCGAACGGGTCCTGGCCGCGGGGCCGGGCCTCGAGGCCGGTCCGGACGTCCAGGACGACCAGGACGGGGAGCGGTCATGAAGGTGGTGATCGCCGGTGCCGGCGCCGTCGGGTCGTCCATCGGCCGCGAGCTGCTGGCGAACGGGCACGAGGTGCTCCTGGTGGACCAGAAGCCGGAGGTGGTGACCCGCTCGGGCCTGCGCGGGGTGAAGTGGCTGATGGGTGACGCCTGCGAACTGGCCGTGCTGAAGGAGGCCCACCTGGAGACGGCGGACGTCCTGGTGGCCGCCACCGGTGACGACAAGTCGAACCTCGTGGTGTCCCTGCTGGCCAAGTCGGAGTTCGGCGTCGGCCGGACCGTGGCACGGGTGAACAATCCCAAGAACGACTGGCTCTTCGACGAGTCCTGGGGCGTCGACGTCGCGGTGTCCACGCCCCGCATCATGACCGCGCTGGTCGAGGAGGCCGTGGAGACCGGGGACCTGGTGCGGTTGCTGACCCTGCGCTCGGGCCGTACCACGCTGGTGGAGTTCACCGTCCCGGCCGGTCACTGGATGCAGGGGCGCCGGCTGGGTTCGGTCTCCTGGCCCGCGGACGTCTCCGTGGTGACGATCATCCGGGACACCCGGCCCATCACCCCGAGCGACGACGACGTGCTGGAGGTGGCCGACGAGCTGTTCTTCCTCGCCACCGAGGAGTCGGAGGCCCGGCTGCGGGACCTGCTGGTCCCCGAACAGGAGCGCCAGGCGCGGGCCGCCCGACGTCCCCGCCGCGGGGCCGCCCGCGATCAGGCCGGCGCCGAGGGTCCCTGACCCGGGTGCTCCAGCCGGTCCTCGTCGGCCGGTGAGCGGCCGGCCGGGGCGGAGACCAGCCAGCCCAGCCACAGTGCGAGCGCATACAGGGGCAGGCCCATCACCAGCCGGGCCGTGCCGAGCGCCGTCAGCAGCTCGGCCGCGTACAGGGGCACCTGAACGAGCAGTCGCAGGGCCAGGGCCGTGACCAGGAACCAGGTCGCCAGGGCGTAGCGCCGTCGGCGTCGTGGGTCCTTCTGCCAGGCCACGCCCTCGCCGCGGATGATGCCGAAGACCAGTCCGAGCAGCGGCCAGCGCACCAGTACGGACACCGTCAGCACCAGGATGTAGACCGCATTGGTGAGGAAGCCCCAGAGGTAGTAGTCCCGGGCCTCCCCGGTGTTCAGGGCCACCACCACGCACAGGGCGACGGCCGCGAGGCCGGCCAGTGCCTGCACCGGGCTCTGGCGCTGGGCGAGCCGGACGACGCTGAAGACCGCGGCGACGGCCACGGCGGCGATGCCGGCACCCCAGAGGTGCTGGGTGGTGATGAAGGCCACCAGGAACACCGCCGAGGGGACCACGGACTCGAGCAGCCCCCTCCATCCGCCGATGGTCGCCAGGACGTCCAGGGATCCGTCCTCGGTGGTCGCGGCCATCGAGCCGACCCGGCGCAGCGCCGCGTCCACCGGGTCCGCCGGGCGGCCGTCCTCCTCAGGGGTGTCCGGGTGTCGGGGATCAGTCATGGTGCGCACCTGCCAGCAGTTCGTAGCGCGGGTTGAAGACGGTGGGCACGCCGTCATGGTCTGCCCGGAAGCCCTCGACGTGCAGCCACCGGCCGGGCTCGATCCCGGGGACGGACCGCTGCCCGATCCAGACGAGCCGGATCCGTTCACCGGTCCCGGACACCTGTCCGGGGCCGGCGGGCTGGGTCACGAGGTCGGCGGCGAAACGGGCCGGGGCGCCGCGGCCGGGACGCCGGACGTTGTCGACCATGCCGTCCCGGCGCACCACGGTGCCATGGGACGGCCCGGCTCCGGTGCCACCGATCAACGGACCTCCGTGATCTCCGGGCCGCGTTCCGGCGGCCGCTGGGCCGGAGCCGGCTGGCCCCCGGGGTCCGGCTGGGCGCGGCG
>NZ_CALMQR010000074.1:0-5334 GCF_937871995.1 uncultured Citricoccus sp.
GGCAAGGTGGTCATCGAGCCGTGAGCGCGGGCCACGGCCGGATCGAACGCTGATGGATGGGGGTCAGCGCCGGACCGGATGAGCGGCTCAGCGGCCGAACAGCCTGCTCAGCCAGCCCGAGCCGGCGCCCGCGGAACCGCCCGCCCGCGCATCGACGATTGCCTTCTGGTCGCACGTGCACCGGTTGGACACCGGCACGTTCCTCATCACCTGGTCGACGTGGTTGCCGCAACCGGCCCACGTGGTCTTGCCGCACTTCCTGCAGGTCACCGCTTGGCACATGACGAGTTCTCCTTCTCGAGGGTCATAGGGTCGGAGGTGGACCGGACACGTCCGTCGGCACCTACCGGAATATACCCCAGGGGGTATATGTTGAACAGCATATCGCATGATCGGGATACCCCCCGAGGTACTTGCGGGATACCCCCAGAGGTATTACTCTCGACTCAGAACGGATACCCGAGGGGGTATCTGGAACCCAACGAAGGAGACGCCATGCTGCTTGAACGGATCTACGACGAGGACCTCGCCCAGGCCAGCTACTTCATCGGCTGCCAGAAGAACGGCACGGCCGTCGTGGTCGACGCCCGCCGCGACCTCGCCCCCTACCTGGAGCTGGCCGAGAAGAACGGCATGGAGATCGTGGCGGTCACCGAGACCCACATCCACGCCGACTACCTCTCCGGCACCCGTGAGCTCGCCGCCAAGACCGGCGCCGAGATGTACGTCTCCGGCGAGGGCGGCCCCGACTGGACCTACGGCTTCGAGGCCAACCTGCTCCACGACGGGGACAAGATCACGATCGGCAACATCACCGTCCAGGCCGTGCACACCCCCGGCCACACCCCCGAGCACCTGTCCTTCCTCGTCACGGACGGGGCCTTCAGCGACCAGCCTGGCTACATGCTGACCGGTGACTTCGTCTTCTCCGGCGACCTCGGCCGCCCTGACCTGCTGGACGAGGCCGCCGGTGGCGTGGACACGCGCTTCGGCGGTGCCAAGGACCTGTTCCGCAGCCTCAAGGAGAAGTTCGTGACGCTGCCGGACCACGTCCAGGTCTACCCGGCCCACGGCGCCGGCTCGGCCTGCGGCAAGGCCCTGGGTGCCATCCCCTCCTCCACGGTCGGCTACGAGCGCCTCTATGCCTGGTGGGGCAAGTACGTCGCCAACGACGACGAGCAGGGCTTCATCGACGAACTGCTCGAGGGCCAGCCCGACGCCCACGCCTACTTCGGCCGCATGAAGCGCGAGAACCGGGACGGCCCGGCCGTGATGGGTGACCGCGCCCCGCTGCAGGAGCTGGCGATCGAGGACGTTGCCCGCGACCTCGAGCAGGACAAGGTCACCTTCGTGGACACCCGCCCCGTGGACGAGGTCCACGCCGGGACCGTTCCCGGCTCGATCAGCATCCCGGCCCCGGGCAAGATGGCCACCTACGGCGGCTGGGCCTACGACCCGGAGAAGGACGACCGCCCGCTCGTGCTGCTGGCGCAGGACCAGGAGCAGGCCCAGCAGTTCTGGGACCACCTGGTGCGCGTGGGCATCGACAAGGTCGCCGGCTACGTGACCGGAATCCAGGGCCTGCCGATCACCACCCCGCGGATCATCCAGCCGGAGGAGCTCGAGGGCTTCGACGCCGCCCTGGTCCTGGACGTGCGCAACAAGACCGAGCACAGCGACGGCCACGTCCCCGGCTCGCGTCAGCTGAGCGCCGGCCGCGTGCTGTGGCACCAGGACCAGCTGCCCGCCGAGGGCACCATCGTGACGTACTGCCAGTCCGGCGTGCGCAACTCGGTGGCCGCCAGCGCCCTGCGCCGGGCCGGGCACGACGTCGTCGAGCTCGACGGCAGCTTCAGCGCCTGGTCCGAGTGGGCCCGCCGCACCGGGGTCCAGCCGGAGACCTCCGCGACGGCCCAGGAGCCGGTCAGCGCCTGACCGGACAACCGGTGGGCTGACAGCACGACACACGGAGGGGCGCCCCGCAGGGCGCCCCTCCTGCGCACCCGCCCCCCCTCCGTGCGCAGGAGCCGCCCGCGGGCACCCCGGCGCACGGAAAGGCCCCCGGTGCATCGACGTCTCGATGCACCGGGGGCCTTCGGCGTGGATGCGGGGACCGGCGCGCGGTCCGGGTGGATCAGGCCAGGGAGAGGAAGAGTTTCTCCATGTCCGCCTTGTCCATGGAGCCGTCCTCCTTGAGCAGGCACTGCTCCAGGCCGGTGGCGATGATGGCGAAACCGGCCCGGTCCAGCGCCTTGGAGACGGCGGCCAGCTGGGTGACCACGTCCTTGCAGTCGCGGCCCTCCTCGAGCATGCGGGTGACCGCGGCCAGCTGGCCCTGGGCTCGCTTGAGCCTGTTGAGGACCGGCTTGAGCTCGGTGGTGTCGAGTTCCATGAGGTGCTCCTCGGGTCGTGGGGGGATATCAGTCTCCGTCATTCTATACCCCCCGGGGTGTGTTGCATACCCTCGGGGGTATGTGGCAGACTCATGGAGTCATATCCAGACGAACGGAAGAGAAGCCTCTTGACCTCCCCCACCCCCGCCCTGACCGACGTCGACGCCCCGACCCTGCGTGAGTGGATCGACCGCCAATATGACCTGATCGTGCTGGACGTGCGTTCCGCCGCGGAGTTCGAGGGCCTGCACATCAAGGGTTCCTACAACGTCCCGCTTCCGCTGTTGTCCGAGCACGCCGACGAGCTCGCCCAGCGCCTGGACCGCCACGTGGTGCTGGTCTGCCAGTCCGGTGTCCGCGCCGGGCAGGCCCGCACCCGGCTGAACACCGCCGGCCTGGAGAAGGCCACGGTCCTCACCGGCGGCGTCCCCGCCTTCGAGGCCGCCGGCGGGGACGTCGTGCGCGGCGCCCAGCGCTGGTCCCTGGAGCGCCAGGTCCGCATGGCCGCCGGCTCCCTCGTGCTGGCCGGGATGCTGGGTGGGAAGCTCGTCTCCCCCAAGGTGAGCATGCTCGCCGGTGCCATCGGCGCCGGGCTGAGTTTCTCCGCCGTCACCAACACCTGCGCCATGGGCAACGTCCTGGCCAAGATGCCCTGGAACAGGACGGCCTCCGAGCCCACCGCCCAGTCCGCGATCGAGCAGTTGCCCTCCGCGGGCTGACCCAGACCGCCCGGCGGCGGCGCACCCCTCCCCCCTCCGCGCCGCCGTCGGGCCCCTTCCTTCCCAGCCCCGCCCGGACTACTCCCAAGGACCATCCATGACCGTCACGCTCATCGTCACCCTCGCGCTCTCGGTGCTGATCGGGGTCTCCCTCGGCCTGCTGGGCGGTGGGGGGTCCATCCTCACCGTCCCGATCCTCACCTACGTGGCCGGGCTTCCCGCCAAGGAGGCGATCGCCGCCTCGCTGTTCGTGGTGGGCACCACGTCGCTGGTCAGCGTGGTCTCCCACGCCCGCAAGGGGAGGGTGAAGTGGCGTACCGGCCTCGTCTTCGGAGTGGCGAGCATGGCTGGCGCCTTCGGCGGTGGGCTGCTGGGCGGCCACGTCCCCGGCACCGTGCTGATGATCGCCTTCGCCCTGATGATGGTCGCCACCGCGGCCGCCATGATCCGGGGCCGGAAGAAGGCCCCCTCCTCCGGCGGGGACGAGGCGAAGAAGCTGCCCGTCGTCAAGGTCGTCCTCGAGGGCCTGGTGGTCGGCCTGGTCACCGGGCTCGTCGGCGCCGGGGGCGGCTTCCTGGTGGTGCCCGCGCTGGTGCTGCTGGGTGGGCTGTCCATGCCGGCCGCCGTCGGGACGTCCCTGGTGGTCATCGCCATGAAGTCCTTCGCGGGCCTGGGCGGCTACCTCACGAGCGTCCAGCTCGACTGGGGGCTCGTGGCCGGGGTGACCGCCGCCGCGATCGTCGGCTCGCTGATCGGGGCGAAGCTGACCGGGATCATCCCCGAGAACGTCCTGCGCGAGGGCTTCGGCTTCTTCGTGCTGGCCATGGGCGTCTTCGTCCTGGTCCAGGAACTGCCCTCCCCCGCAGGCGTCATCGTCGGCGTCCTGGGCTCCGGCGTGGTGGCCGCGGTCCTGCTGTGCCGCTACGCCATCCCCTCCTGCCCGCTGAACCCCCGCCGACACCGGGAACCGGTCGCGGAACCCCAGTCAGCGTGACTCCCCGCCGCCAGGTGTCGCCGGTTCCACGGCGATGGTCCCGTAGACCCGCCGGTAGGGCTCGAGTGCACTGCTGATCTGCTCCAGGGTGCTCGCCGAGTCCGGGATCACCTCGAGGACGTCCTCCAGGACCGAGACGGTCCGGCCCCGGCGGCCCATGATGGTCTCGCGCGCCGGTTCGGCGCACTCCTCGTCGGCGAGGATGTCCTGGAAGCCGTCCCGGAGCATGTCCTGCAGGTCGGCCGCGTACAGGTCCGTCCTGCGCAGGGCGTAGTCGTAGAGCGCGAGGACACAGGCGACGGTCACACTGGGTCCGGACTCACGCCGGTCCATGGCCTCGGTCAGCAGCCGCTGGCCGTAATCGTCGAGCCGGGCCAGGATCTCTCCCGCTCCGGCCCACGCCACGGTCAGGGGCAGGTCCACTTGCGCGGTGATCGTGCCCGGATCGGCGGTGATCCAGATCGACTCCCCGGGGAGGATGAAGGCCGAGGCGTTGGACGGCTTGCCCCGTTCCTGGGCCGTCCGGTGCATCACCCCGGACTGGAGCGTCTCCAGGCGGGTGCGTCCGGGCCGGTGCTCCTGCACCGCGTCCCAGGGCTTGGTGCGCAGGATCCACACCGCGCCGGTGCGGTTGTGGAGCCACGTGTAGGCGGGCGTCGTGTCCGTGCGCAGGCACGCATCCCATTCGTCCAGGATCCCCCTCCCCGCCGGATCGGTGGTGGACAGCCGCAGCGCCTGTGCCGACCCGAGATCGTCACAGGTCCCCTGGGCGGTCTGGTGCACGTGCGGGGTCGGAGTGCCGGAGGACCGCCGCGACCTCGTGTCGGCGCCCTCCGGCGTGGGGACGCCGAGCCCCGGCCCGGGAGCGTCCCCGGGGTCCTCGAACGGCGCACGGGTCGCGGGCGGCGGATCGGGCTCCCTGTCTGCGTCCGGCGCCCCCGCCTCGCAGCCCGTGAGTGCGATCACCAGGGCCGCGACGATCCATCGTCCCCGGCTCATGCGGTCATTGTGGGCCAGCCCGGCAGGCGGGGGAAGTGCTCGCGTCCCCTGGGGGCGCCGGTCCGCGCCCGTGCTCGGGACGCTGGTCCGCACGGATGCCCTGGCGCCGGTCCGCGAGGGCACCCCGGGTGCGGCGCAGAGATGCGGTGCGGAGACGTGGTGCAGGGATGCGGCGCAGGGGCGTGGTGCAGGGGCGTGGTGCAGGGGCGTGGTGCAGGGGCGTGGTGCA
>NZ_CALMQR010000075.1:0-69960 GCF_937871995.1 uncultured Citricoccus sp.
AGGTGCGCTGTGCACCTCACCGGCCGCCGTCGACGGGGCCCGGGCCCGTCACCGGGTGATCAGGCGTCTCCGCCCGCGTTGCCGGTGGTGCCGGCGTTGACGTCGTCGAGCCGGTACTGCGCGAAGGCCTTGGCCGCGGTCCCGGCCTCGACCTTGCCGTCCTTCTCCAGCATCTGCAGGGTCTTGACGACCATCGAGTGGGTGTCGATGAGGAAGTAGCGGCGAGCCGCGGCGCGGGTGTCCGCGAAGCCGAACTCGTCCGCACCCAGGGTGGCGAAGGCGTTCGGGACGAACGGCCGGATCTGGTCCGGGACCAGGGTCGCGTAGTCGGTGGTCGCGATCACGGGACCCTCGGTGTCCGCCAGCTTCTGCGTGATGTAGGGGACGCGGGCGTTGCCCTCCGCGTTCTCCAGCGCCTCGCGCTCGGCGGACACGGCATCGCGCCGCAGTTCGTTCCAGCTGGTCACGGACCACACGTCGGCGGACACTCCCCAGTCCTTGGCCAGGATCCTGGCCGCGTCGATCACCCAGGGCAGGGACACGCCGGAGCCCATGAGCTGGGCCTTGGGGCCCTCACCCTCGCCCCGGCTGTAGCGGTAGATGCCCTTGAGCAGTCCCTCCACGTCCAGGTTCTCCGGCTCGTCCGGGTGGATGATCGGCTCGTTGTACACCGTGAGGTAGTACATGACGTTGCGGACGTCCTCGCCGCAGTCGTGGTCGCCGTACATGTCCTCCAGGCCCTGCCGCACGATGTGGGCGATCTCGTAGGAGAACGCCGGGTCGTAGTGCTTCACGGCCGGGTTCGTCCCCGCGAGGATCGGGGAGTGGCCGTCCATGTGCTGGGTGCCCTCGCCGGCGAGCGTGGTCCGCCCGGCGGTGGCGCCGATCACGAAGCCGCGGACCAGCTGGTCCCCGGCGGCCCAGAAGGAGTCGCCCGTGCGCTGGAAGCCGAACATCGAGTAGAAGATGTACACGGGGATCATCAGCTCGCCGTGCGTGGAGTAGGACGAGCCCACCGCGGTCAGCGCCGAGGTGGCGCCGGCCTCGTTGATGCCCACGTGGTAGAGCTGTCCCTGCGGGGACTCCTTGTAGGACAGGAACAGGTCCCGGTCCACGGAGAGGTAGTTCTGGCCCTTGGGGTTGTAGATCTTGGCCGTCGGGAAGAACGAGTCCATGCCGAAGGTGCGGGCCTCGTCCGGGATGATCGGCACGATCCGCTTGCCGATGTTCTTGTCCCGCATCAGGTCCTTGAGCAGGCGCACGAAGGCCATGGTGGTGGCGGCCTGCTGCTTGCCGGTGCCCTTCCTGGCGTGCTTGTACGTGGATTCCGGCGGCATCGGGATCTTGTCGTGGTCGTCACGGCGCTCCGGCAGGAAGCCGCCCAGTGCGCTGCGTCGCTCCATCATGTACTGGATCTCCGGCGCGTCCGGGCCCGGGTGGTAGTACGGCACGTTGTACGGATCGGCTTCGATCTGCTCGTCCGTGACGGGGATGCGGTGGCGGTCGCGGAACTTCTTGACGTCCTCCACCGTGAGCTTCTTCATCTGGTGGGTGGCGTTCTTGCCCTCGAAGGACGAGCCCAGGCCGTAGCCCTTGACGGTCTGCGCCAGGATGACGGTGGGCTTGCCCTGATAGTCCATGGCGGCCTTGTAGGCGGCGTATACCTTGTTGTAGTCGTGTCCGCCGCGCTTGAGGCCCCAGATCTCGTCGTCGGTCATGTCCGCGACCATCTCCTTGGTCACCGAGGACCGTCCGAAGAAGTGGTCGCGCACGAAGCCGCCGGACTCCGCCTTGTAGGTCTGGTAGTCGCCGTCGAGGGTCTCGTTCATGATCCGGACGAGCTCACCCTCGTCGTCCTTGTCCAGCAGCTCGTCCCACTCGCGGCCCCACAGGACCTTGATGACGTTCCAGCCGGCACCGCGGAAGTAGGCCTCCAGCTCCTGGATGATCTTGCCGTTGCCGCGGACCGGGCCGTCGAGGCGCTGCAGGTTGCAGTTGATGACGAAGGTCAGGTTGTCGAGCTTGTCGTTGGCGGCGATGTGCAGCGCGCCGCGCGACTCCGGCTCGTCCATCTCCCCGTCCCCGAGGAAGGCCCAGACGTGCTGCTGGGAGGTGTCCTTGATGCCGCGGTTGTGCAGGTAGCGGTTGAACTGGGCCTGGTGGATCGCGTTGATCGGGCCCAGTCCCATGGACACGGTGGGGAACTGCCAGAAGTCCGGCAGCATGCGCGGGTGCGGATAGGACGGCAGGGCGTTGCCGGCCTTGGACTTCTCCTGGCGGAAGCCGTCGAGGTCCTCCTCGGTCAGCCGGCCCTCGAGGAAGGCGCGCGCGTAGTTGCCGGGGGAGGAATGCCCCTGGAAGAACACCTGGTCGCCGCCGCCGGGATGGTCCTGGCCGCGGAAGAAGTGGTTCAGGCCCACTTCGTACAGGGTGGCCTGGCCGGCGTAGGAGGAGATGTGCCCGCCCACGCCGACACCGTCGCGCTGGGCGCGCTGGACGATCATGGCGGCGTTCCACCGCAGGTAGTTGCGGTAGCGGCGCTCCAGTTCCTCGTCTCCGGGGTACTCGGGCTCCTGGTCCACGGGGATGGTGTTGACGTAGTCCGTGGTGGTGACCATCGGAACGCCCACGGACTTGGTCCCGGCGCGCTGGAGCAGCTGGCGCATGATGTATTCCGCGCGCTCCGTGCCGCGTTCCTCGACGAGTCCGTCGAAGGACTCGATCCACTCTGCGGTCTCCTGGGGATCCTTGTCCGGCAACTGGTTCGTCAGGCCGCTCAGGATATGGGAGCTCTCTTCAGCTGCGCTCACGGCAACCTCTCTGTCGGCGGATCATGTCCGCAGTATCTGTGGCCCGGACCCGTCCGGGGTCAGCCGTCCGGGGCAAGTCAGACCGGCCCATTGCTTCCACGTCCGACTGTAACGCCTGCGGACCTTACGGTGGAGTCCAATACATGGACATGGCCCGGTGCTACGGGGCGCAGTAATCTGGGTGGGATGATGCCCGCTTGGTCATCACGGAAACTGCAAGGAGAGATGTGAACCAGCCAGACTCCGCCCCCGCCGTCGGGCGTATTGCGGAGACCAGCGTCGGACCCGCCGCCCGGATGGGGCTGTCCGAAGGCCAGCTGGTCCAGGAACTCGGCTTCGACGAGGACATCGACTTCGACTTCCGGGACGCCCTGGAAGACGAGATCGGCACCGAGTTGCTGACCGAGGAGGACCAGGATCCCGTAGACGCCGTCGTCCTGTGGTGGCGCGCCTCCGACGGTGACGTCGAGGACCTCGCCGACGCCCTGATGGACGCGCAGACCTCGCTCGACGCCGGGGGCGTGCTGTGGTTGATGACGCCGCGTAACGGGCGGGAGGGCCACGTCCTGCCGGCCGACGTCGCCGAGGCGGCGCCGACCGCCGGGCTCCACGTCACCACGACGGCCGGGGTCTCCGCGGACTGGACCGCCTCGCGCCTGGTCGGCAAGCGCAACCGGTGAGCCCTCCCGGTGGCTGAGGCCCCCGCCCTGCGGGACCAGCACGGACAGTCCTGGCCGTGGCCGCCGCTGGCCCCGGATCCGGGGCCGTCCGAGGGGGCCGACGGCGCCTCCGTGCCGTCCCGCTGCTGGCTCTTCTTCCTGCCGGGGGCCTTCACGCCCGTGTGCACCGCCGAGCTGGGCTGGGTGGACGAGCTGGCCGGGCACCTCGCCCCGGCCGGGATCGGGCTGCGGGTGATCAGTTGTGATTCCGCGCCCGTGCTGCGCGCCTTCGGCGACGCCCTCGGGGTGCGCACCCCCCTGCTCTCCGACTTCTGGCCGCACGGCGCCGCGGCGCGGCGCGTCGGTGCCTTCGACGACCGCACCGGACGCGCCCGGCGCACCAGCGTCCTCGTCGACGCCGCAGGCCGGGAAATGCGGCGCGTCGAGGCGGCGCCGGGGCAGGAACGACGGCTGGCCGACCACCTGTCCGGCGACGGGGCGGGGCCGGACCGGGACTGAGGAGACCGTCCGGTGCGGCCCGTCGGTGGTGGAGGGGCCGGCGCTGTCGTCGTCGAGCAGGTCGTCGAGGACGAGAGGGTGACCCCGGGCGCCACCCTCGAAGCGCCTGGAGCGAGGGTGAGGAGCCCTGCGGTAACCTGTGATGGCACGCGCACCCTGCTCGTCGAGGCCCCGGGCCGAGCCGCCGGGGTCCGACCTGCATGAGGGCCTTTAGCTCAGCTGGTAGAGCACTGCGTTTACACCGCAGGTGTCGTCGGTTCGATCCCGGCAGGGCCCACCACGTCCTCCACCCACCACTCCCTCTCCGTCGACTGCCGGATCAGGGGCTGGTCGCAGGGCTGCGTGACGTGTTCGTGACCGGTCAGGTCGAGGTGGTGGGGACCCACCTGCAGCGTGACGCCGATGAGTTCCACCTGGGGATTGCGCTGTGACCCGGTGGTGGCGGCCACCGTGCGCACGATGAGGTCACGCAGGGTTCCGGTGACGTCGATGCCATAGCCGGTGATGCGGATGGTGCGTCCGATGTGTCCCGGGGTGAGGTCGCGGGTCTTCATGGCGGGGTCTCTTTCCGGTCTCCCAGTGTCGGCACCCGCCGCGCACCGGACGTGCCGGTCCGTGCATCGCCGCGTTCTGGTCGGGAGTCATGGGGGATGATGGCGCGCCCGGTGACGTCCGCAGCGGATGTGACATGGGGGAGCCCGGTCCTGACGGTGCGCCGGTTCCTCACGTCACGCATGGTCGGCCTCCGGGGATGGGGGCAGTGGTGATGTTCAGTGCCGTGAGGGTATTCTGTGCCCGCCCGGGGCCCGGTGCCACAGTGGGGTGTACCGCTTTATCAGGACCTCCACCTCGACTGCCCGAGTGCCCTCCACTCGATCGCCTCGTGCTCTGCTCCGGGTTCGCCGGCCCACCGGCGCCTCCCCTCGGGAATGCCGGGCCACTCGCCGGCCGGGAGCCCGGGGGCTGACCGTGCGGGGTGCCCACGCTTTTCATAGGGTCCACCGTGGATGCTCTCCTCACGGTCCATCCAGTGCAACGCCGCCGACGTCCGGCCCGCGCCGGCGCGATGTTGGACGACGGATCCGACCGTGCGGTCCGAAGGGCGGGCCCCCAGTCCGTCCCTTCCGGCCCGGCGCCGCTGCCGACCAGCGGCACTCGCGAGGGTCCCGGTTCCCCAAGGCCGGGGCCCTCGCCCGTGCGTCGTGGCCGGGGGTCCGCCGCGGGGCCTGGCGCCCAGATCCCGCGGAGGCCGGGCAGGGCGCGGCCCCGCGCGTCAGCCGCGGGCCTGCCGGGGTGCGGGGTGGGTGGCGACGGCAACCCCCGGTTTTAGGGGGTCCTCGGCCCCCAGGCCGGGGCTACGCACGCCCGGTCCCGGATGGGAGTGTCGGTCCTGCACGTCCTGGGGAGAACGATCTTGGGGAGCGACACCATGGACACCACCTTCGTCGTCGACGCGCACCGGGCACCCGTGCCCGGTGCGGAGCAGCACCTGACCATCACCATGCTGGGGGCCCTGGAGGTGCGTCGCGGGGACACGGTCCTGGGGCCCCACCAGCTGGGCGGGCCCAAGTCCCGGCAGGTCCTGGAGATCCTGCTGCTGCACCTGGGGACTCCCGTCTCGAAGGGACGGCTCATCGAGCTGCTCTGGGAGGGGGCGCCCCCGGCGGCCTCGGTCTCCACCCTGGAGTCCTACGTCTCCGTGCTCCGTCGCTGCCTGCAGCCGGGCCGCGGGAGGGCCGGGGCACTGAAGACCACGACGGGTGGCTACTTCCTCGACACCTCCATGATCGACCTCGACGTGACCCGGTTCGACGCGTTGGTGCGCCGGGCAGGGCTGTGCCCGCCGGCTCAGGCCTATCCGTACCTGTGCGAGGCGCTGTCGCTGGCGTCCGCGCCGCTGCTGGGCAGCGAACTGCTGCCCGAATGGGCCGAGGCCGAGCGCCGCCTGCAGAACGCCCGGACGGCCGCCGCCATGGTCCAGGCCGCGGACACGGCCCGGGAACTCGGACTGGACTCCGAGGCCGTCGCCTGGTCCCGACGGGTCCTGGATTCCGACGAGCTCAACGAGGCCGCCTGGACGAGCATGATCCTGGCCCTGGAACAGGGCGGGCACCCGGTCTCGGGCCTGCGGGCCTACGAACGGTGCCGGGCCGTCCTGGCCCGCGAGCTGGGCTGCAGCCCCGGGCCCGTCCTGCAGGCTGCCCAGGAGAGACTGTTGCGGGCGACCTCCGCGTCGGGAGACGACTTCGGGCGGGTGATCCACGCGCTGCTGACCATCCAGGGGGTGCTGGAGGGCGAGGGCCCGCGGGATGACCGGCCGGCCCTGGCGGATCCAACGGACCCAACGGATACGACAGACCCCACGGACCGGGAGCTCATCCTCCAGGACGCCGGCACCGTCATCTCGGGGTACCTGCAGCGGGCCCTGCCGGTGTCGTCCTGACCCGCCCGACCCACTCGTTTCGATCGGTCCTCGCGGTCCTGGAGGTCCGGCGGGGCGACTGGTCCGGTCAGCGCTCTCCGACACCGCGTCCACGTGGTCCGTGCGGTGGTGCGTGCTCGTGGCGCGGCGTCCGTCCCGTACGGGTACTCGATCACCGCCCGTTTCCGCGGACGGGAGCGATCCCGCGTTGCCTGCCTCCTGGTCACGGCCCTACGGTGAGGCCTCCGGAGATCCCCTGTCCCCCCGGGGGACCCCCGGCCGCACACCGTTGGAGACCGCCACCGTCCGGGAGCAACCGATGACCGTCCTGACCGCACGCCCGTCCACGCCCGCTTCGGCGGGCGTCCGCAGACCGCGCCCGGCCGAGGGGGATCCGTTCCCCTTCTGGCCGGTGATGCACCACCCCTAGGCGGGGCCATGGGCACGCTCGTGGGACTCCCGGACGCCGATGCCGTCGGCACGCGGGGACACCGGTTGCGCGTGGTCGTGATCGATGACCACCGGACCTTCGCCGACCTGCTGTCCGGGGCCCTGGCCAGGGAGTCCGACCTCGACTGCGTGGGCCTGGCCGCCGGCGTGGCCGAGGGACTCGCGGTGTGCGCCGGACTGCGGCCGGACCTCGTGATCCTGGACTACCAGCTGCCGGACGGTGACGGACTGCAGGCCGCCGAGAGGATCCTGGCCCAGGACCCCGCGGTCCGCATCGTCATGCTCACCGGGTTCCCCACGGCGCCGGCGATCCGGCGGGCCGCAGCCATCGGGGTGTGCGGCTTCCTGCCCAAGGACGGGGCCCTGAGCTCATTGCTGGAGGTCGTGCGCAGCGTCCGTCCCGGCGGGTTCCTCGTCGCCCCGGCCCTCATCGCGGGACTGGACATGCCGGGGAGCGGCTCCACCGGTCCCGGCCCGAGCCTGACCGCCCGTGAACTCGACGTCCTCCGCCTCATGGCCCAGGGGTATGACGTGACCCGTAACGCCAGGACCCTGGGCATCTCCACCCATACCTGCCGGGGTTACGTGAAGTCGATCCTGGCGAAGCTGGACGCCCACAGCCAGTTGGAGGCGGTCGCCGCGGCCACCCGGCTGGGCATGCTCGGGGTGGGGTGAGCGATGTTCCGTCGGCCGGACCGGAGACACCCGAGGGATGTGCTCCCTGCCGAGGAGGGGTCGGCGGTGCGGCACGCGATCGGCAGGTTCCTGGTCACCGGGCTGGTCGTGCTGCTGATGGTCGCTGTCCCCGTCACGATCTGGGTGCGCGGGGTCGCGCACGAGATCGTCGTCCGGGACGCCCTGGAGCGGACGCAACGGCTGGCCGACCACGTGGTCTCCGCCGCCATCGTCGACGACCTGCAGGCCGGGGACCCGGTGGCGCTGGCGCAGGTCGAGGATCGTCTGGCCCCCTGGGTGACCGATGAGACGATCCGCCGCGTGAAGATCTGGAACGCGCAGGGAACGGTCCTGTACTCGGACGTCCCGGAACTGATCGGCTCCACCTTCGACCTCGAGCCCTGGGCGCAGCAGCTGCTGGACGGAGGACCGGGCACCGTCAGCGTCGGCGAGCAGGCCGGGGACGAGAACGTCTACGAGGCGGGCGACGGGGTGTTCGTCGAGGTCTACGTGGCCTCGCGCGCCGCGGGGCAGGACCCGGTGCTGGTCGAGGTGTACTTCGACGACCGGGTTCTGCTCGGTCCGCAGGGACACATCCTGCTCCGGATGACGCCCGTGCTCCTGGTGGCCATGGCCGTGCTGCAGGGCGCGCAGCTCATTCCCGGCATCCGGCTGGCCCGACAGGTCCAGGACCGCCAACGGGAACGCCGGGCCATCCTGCAGCAGGCCATCGAGGCCGGTGAGCGCGAGCGCGTCCGCCTCGCCGTGGCCCTGCACGACGACATCCTCCAGGACCTGGCGGGGCTCGCCTACACCCTGGAACCGGCCGACGGCGACGCCTCCGGTCAGGACCCCGGTGCGGTGCTGCGGCAGAGCATCGTCAAGCTGCGTGCCATCACCTCGGACCTCTACTCCTCCCCGGTGGACGCCAACACGCTGCCCTCGGCACTGGGCGTCCTGGCGGAACGCACCCGGGGCCGGCAGATCACCACCGTCGTGCACGTCGACCGGGATCCCGGGCTCGACGAGGCCCAGGCCACCGCGTGCCACCGGATCGCCCGGGAGGCCATGATGAACGTCGTCAAGCACGCCGGGGCCACCGTCGTGCACCTGGACCTGGTCCGGCGGGGGAGCGAGGTGACGCTGTCCATCGCGGATGACGGCGTGGGTCTCGACGCCGGCGCCCCGGCGGTTCCCGGCCACTTCGGTCTGCGCATGATGGCCGACGTCGCCGATTCCGTCGGTGCCCGGTTGTCCACGCGCCGTTCCGCGGCGGGGGGCACCGAGATCACCGTGACGTTTGCCGTCTCTCGCCCTCACCGCGCCGTCTGACCCCGTGCCGCCCTGCACCTTGCACCGCCCTGCACCTTGCACCGCCCGTCGAGCCGGGGCGCGCGATGTTGGTTTTTCCCAAGCTCGTTCGTCCACACTCCCTCCAGGGAGGGCACGGCACCAGACGGTGAGGAACGAGCATGGCGATATCCCGACGACACGTCATCCTGTTCGGCGGCCTGGGCGTCATGGGCGCCGGGGCGGCCGCGGTCCCGTGGGAGAACGTGTCCGCGAAGTCGGCCAGCAGGCTCGACGACCGGCAGATGCCCCGGCCCTACGCCGCCGAGTTCACCCAGCCACCGGTCCTGAAGCCCACCTCGGTGGGCATCGATCCGGACGACGGGGCACGCATCGAGAACTACACGGTGACGCAACGCGCCGCCACGGCGCGGATGCTGCCCCGGCTGGACACCCCGATTCTGGGCTACGACGGCCTCTTCCCCGGGCCGACCATCGAGGTCGAGCGGGGGACGAAGACCACCCTGACGGTGCGCAACCAGCTGCCGGCGACCCACCCCGCGCACGGACACGTCCTGGCGACCTCCACGCACCTGCACGGCTCGGCCTCGCTGCCGCAGTACGACGGGTACGCCAACGATGTGACGATGCCAGGCTTCAAGAAGACCTACCACTACTCGAACGTCCAGAACGCGCGCAGCATCTGGTACCACGACCACGGTGTCCACTTCACCGCCCTGAACGTCTACTCCGGGCTCGCGGGCCAGTACCGGATCCACGACGAGCTCGAGCGCGGCCTGCTGCCGCAGGGCGAGTTCGACGTGGGCCTGACGATCACCGATGCGATGTTCGCCCGGAACGGGGCCCTGGGCTACGACGACAACGATCACTCGGGGCTCTGGGGCGACGTCATCCTGGTCAACGGGGTGCCCTGGCCGCGCATGAGGGTCAAGCGGCGGATCTACCGGTTCAGGATGCTCAATGCGTCCATCTCCCGGTCCCTTCGGCCGTACCTGACGTCGGGAGAGGCCATGACCATCGTCGCCACGGACGGCGGGCTCATGCCCCGGGCCGTCGACGTCGCCCAGTGGCGTCATGCCGGTGCCGAGCGCTACGAGGTCCTGATCGACTTCTCGAAGTACAGGGCCGGCACCCGGGTGGAACTGCGGAACCGCTCCAACGAGAACAACCGCGACTACGACCACACCAACAAGATCATGGCCTTCGACGTGGTCGACGACCCCGTCGACACGTCCGACCCCACCTGGAACACCCCGCCCACGGTGCTGGACCCCGGCGGCGAGGTGATGAGCCTCACGAGCAAGATGGCCGGGGCCAAGCGGTACATGCGGGTCAAACGCGACGACAGGACGAACCTGTGGACGCTGAACGACAAGACCTGGGGGGCGGTCATCGCCAGTGGGTACCAGGACGTCTTCGCCCAGGTGGGCCTCAACACCGTGGAGGAGTGGGAGATCGAGAACAAGTCCGGCGGGTGGTTCCACCCCATGCACATCCACCTGGTCGACTTCAGGATCCTCAGCCGCAACGGCAGGGCGCCCTTCCCCTATGAGTCCGGTCCCAAGGACACCGTCTATGTCGGCGAGGGCGAGAAGGTCAGGCTGCTGATGCGCTTCGGCCCCCACCAGGGCCGGTACATGGTCCACTGCCACAACCTCCCCCACGAGGACCACGACATGATGACGCAGTTCCGGGTCGGGCTGAAGGCCAACGCACCGGACCCGTGGGACCCGATCGACGCCGCGCGGCCCGAGCTGGACGACGACTGATGACTGCACGGCGCGAGGCAGCACCGCGCCGTGCAGGACCCGCCCACCCCGGCCGCGTGGCGGGCGGGGTGCTCGCGGGGTTCCTGCTGGCGCTCGCCGCCCTCCGGCTGTGGGTCGTCGAACCCGTGCACGTCACCTCCGACAGCATGGTTCCCGCCGTGCACCCCGGGGCCTACGCGCTGGTGCTCACCACGCCCGCCGCCCGCGACGGGCTGGTACCGGGCGACCTGCTGGTCTTCAACGCCCCCGACGGCGGGTCCACGAACCTCAAGCGCGTCATCGCCCTCGGGGGACGGGAGGTGGCCATCCGGGACGCCGTGGTCTACGTCGACGGTGCGGGGCTCCGCGAACCGGGCATCGACGCCTCGGCCATCGACGGGACGTACTTCGGGCCCCTGACCGTTCCGCAGGGCAGCGTCTTCGTCCTGGGTGACAACCGCAGGACCTCCGTGGACTCGCGGCATCACGGTCCCGTTCCCCTGGACCGGGTCCGCGGCAGGGTCCTGTTCCTCTGGGATGGCGCCGGGTGACCTGACAGCCGATGCCCACCGGGAGGGCGCCGTGGACACTCCGGGAACACGCCGCGACTCCGCGCATTGCCGGAGCGGCACCCCGGGCCGCGGAATCCCGGCCGGCCCGACGGCCCGGGGACCGCTTCCTCACCGGGTGTGGTGGTCCGTTCCGAGGCTCAGGCGCACGGATCCCGGTCCCTGGAGCTCGAGCCGGACGCTCTCGTTGGGGATCTCGAAGACCATGGTCACCGCGAGGGTCTCACCCCGGGCGACCCGGTGCCGCTCATGACTGGTCCACAGGGGGCTCGCCGTGAACCCGACGATCTCCCGGATGCTGTAGTCGGCCGCCGCGAAGTCGATGCCACCGGGCTCGACCGCCGTCAGGTCCAGCAGCAGCCTGACGCGGTGGCCCCCCGCGGCGATCGGCCGGGCCAGGCCCGGTGCCGGCGTCGGTGGGGCCCAGGGGGCCGACTCCAGGGGGATGATGCCCTGGATCAGGGCCATCCCGCCGGCCACGGTGGCCACGGCGCCCAACGGCGTCGCCGGGGCGGGCGGCGGGTGCAGCAACCGATGGACGCCGAGTCCGCCGCCCATCACCCCGAGGGCCGCCACGGGAATCAGGGCGAGGACGGAGCGGCGACTGGGCCGGCGCCCCGGTCCGGTCGCGCTCCGGGTGTCCTGGGATAATTGCGCGGTGGCCATGCCGCATCCTCTCGGGGCGACCCTGTGGAAATCTTGATGAACGCCCCGATGGCGCCCCCCGTGACGGCCCCGGCACGGCGCACCGCGCACGGCCGGGCATCATCGGCGGGCATAATTGACAGGCATTGCCCGTTGAGGGGATGTCGTCACCGCGCCCCCGGGGCAGCGGCATCGCCAGCCTTCCGAAGGAACACAGACCCATGGCCTCCATGACCCGGACCATCTTCAAGTCCAAGATCCACCGTGCCACCGTGACGCACGCGGACCTGCACTACGTGGGTTCGGTCACCGTGGACCAGGACCTGCTCGACGCCGCGGACATCCTGCCGGGCGAGCTCGTGGCGATCGTGGACGTGACCAACGGGGCCCGGCTGGAGACCTACACCATCGCCGGTGAACGCGGTTCGGGAGTGCTGGGCATCAACGGCGCCGCCGCCCACCTGGTGGATGTGGGGGACACCGTCATCCTCATCACCTATGCGCAGATGACCACCGAGGAGGCCCGGTCCTTCCAGCCCACGGTGGTCCACGTGGACGCCGGCAACCGCATCGTCGAGCTCGGGCACGACCCGTCCGAGGCGGTCTCCGCTGGGTTGGAGCGCCCGCCTCACGCCGTGGCGCGCTGACTCCTGCGTTCCGCCGGTGTTCACCGGCGGTTCACCGGGGACGACGCCCGGTGACGGAACCGGGTGGCGCGTGGGGACGATGATGGACAATGAAGTCCAGTCCCCACCGTGCCGCACCCGGGGGGTCCGCCGACCACGCTTCTGGTCCGGGACCCCGGCGTCGGCCCCTTCGAAGGAGAGTCGAGATGCTGCTGACGCCGGACGCGCCCCGGGAGAACCTGCGCGAGTTCATCGACAAGATCCGTGACGGCGGCTTCCAGGTGGTCGACCGCCACACCCCGGACCCGGACCTGATCGACCCCCAGGGCCGGGCCGTGGACACCTGGCGGGAGGACTACCCGTACGAGACGCGGATGTCCCGCGAGGAGTACGAGGTGGAGAAGTACAAGCTGCAGATCGAGCTGCTGAAGCTGCAGTACTGGGGCGAGGACTCGGGCCAGCGGCACATCATCGTCTTCGAGGGCCGCGACGCCGCCGGCAAGGGCGGGACCATCAAGCGCTTCACCGAGTACCTCAACCCGCGCACCGCCCGGGTCGTGGCGCTGAACAAGCCCTCGGACCGCGAACAGGGCCAGTGGTACTTCCAGCGGTACATCAACCACTTCCCCACCGAGGGCGAGATCGTGCTCTTCGACCGTTCCTGGTACAACCGGGCGGGCGTGGAACGCGTCATGGGCTTCAGCACGGACGAGCAGTACACCACCTTCATGAGCCAGGTGCCGCTGTTCGAGAAGATGCTCGTGGACGACGGCATCCACCTGACGAAGTTCTGGTTCTCCGTGACCCAGTCCGAGCAGCGCACCCGCTTCGCCATCCGGCAGATCGACCCGGTGCGCCGCTGGAAGCTCTCGCCCATGGACCTGGAGTCGCTGGACCGGTGGGAGGACTACACGGCGGCCAAGGAGGCCATGTTCCTGCACACGGACACCGACCACGCACCGTGGACCACCATCAAGTCCAATGACAAGAAGCGTGCCCGGCTCAACGCCATGCGCCATTTCCTGTCCCAGTTCGAGTACGAGGACAAGGACCACGCGGTGGTCGGCACCCCGGACCCGCTGATCGTGCGCCGCGGCCGGGACGCCGTCGGGGACTGACGCATCGCGGCGCCCGCAGGCAACGGCCTGCTGGGACCGCATGGGCGCCCCGAACAGTCCTGCGCACCGCAGGCGGGGCGGTGAACGCCGCGGCCGGCCTCGCCGACCACGTAGGCTGGTGGGGTCCGGGCCGCCCCCGAGGGGTGCGGCCGGAATTCCACTGTTGGCAGCAGCACCTCCGGCGTGCTGGGAAGGAACGGCATGAAGGCTGACATCGGCGTCACGGGGCTGGCGGTCATGGGGGCGAACCTGGCCCGGAACTTCGCGCGTCACGGGTACACCGTGGCCCTGCACAACCGCAGCAGGGCGCGCACCGACGCGCTCGTGGCCGAGCACGGCGAGGACGGGACCTTCATCCCCACGGAGACGCTGGCCGAGCTCGTGGAGTCCCTGGCCACCCCCCGCCGGGTGCTCCTCATGGTCCAGGCCGGCCGGCCCGTGGACGACGTCATCGACCAGCTCGTGCCGCTGCTGGAGGCCGGGGACATCGTCATCGACGCCGGCAACTCGCACTATGAGGACACCCGCCGGCGCGAGGCGGCCCTCGCGGCGAAGGACCTGCACTTCGTGGGGATCGGCGTGTCCGGCGGCGAGGAGGGCGCCCTGAACGGCCCCGCCATCATGCCGGGCGGCCCGCGCGAGTCCTACGAGGCGCTCGGCCCGCTGCTCGAGGACATCTCCGCGAAGTACGAGGGCGACCCCTGCTGCGCCTGGATCGGCACGGACGGCGCCGGCCACTTCGTGAAGATGGTCCACAACGGCATCGAGTACGCCGACATGCAGGTGATCGGGGAGGCCTACGACCTCCTGCGCAGCGTCGGGGGCGTGGAACCGGCGGAGCAGGCCGTCATCTTCGAGCAGTGGAACCGCACGGAGCTGCGCAGCTACCTGATCGAGATCACCGCCGACGTCCTGAGCCAGGTGGACGTGGCCACCGGCCAGCCGATGGTCGACGTCATCGTGGACGAGGCCGGGCAGAAGGGGACCGGCCGCTGGACGGCCATTTCCGGGCTGGACCTGGGCGCGCCCGTGGCGGCGATCGCCGAGTCCGTGTTCGCCCGCTCGCTCTCCAGCCAGACCGCCGCGCGGTCGACGGCCCGGGAGGTCCTGGGCGCGGGCGCCGACGCCGTCAGCGCCCCGCGGGAACTGCAGGACCGGGACCACGAGGCCTTCGTCGAGGACGTGCGCCTGGCCCTGTACGCCTCCAAGCTGGTGTCCTACGCCCAGGGCCTGGACATGCTCTCGGCGGCCGCCGCTCAGTACGGCTGGTCCCTGGACCTGGGCACCATCGCATCCCTGTGGCGCAACGGCTGCATCATCCGCGCCGACCTGCTGGACACCATCATGAAGGCCTACGGGGGCCGGGACACCACCCGTCACCCGGAGCCGGGCACGCTGGCGGAGGGCCAGCCGCTCAACCTGCTCTTCGCCCCGGAGTTCAGCCAGGCGCTCGCCGCCGCGGTGCCGGCCTGGCGCCGGGTGGTCGCGGCGGCCGTCTCCGCCGGGGTGCCCGTGCCGGTGTTCTCCTCGGCCCTGGCCTACTACGACGGACTGCGCCGGGACCGCCTGCCGGCCGCGCTCACCCAGGGCCTGCGCGACTACTTCGGCGCGCACACCTACCGCCGGGTCGACCGCGAGGGCACCTTCCACACCCTGTGGTCGGGAGACCGCTCCGAGATCTCGGCCTGAGGCCTCCACGACGCCTTCCGAGGGGAAGGCGACCGGCCGGCGTCGTGCTGGGGTGCTGCGCGAGCGTCTCGCGGGGCGTCAGATCCACATGGCGGGGTCGACGTACTCCGCGGGGTCCACGGCGGGCTTGTGCTCGCGGGGTTCCCGGTGGCGCCACGTGGCCGGGACGCCGGTGGCGATGGAGCCGGCGGGGGTGTCCTTGACGACGACGGCGTTGGCGCCCACCGCGGTGCCCGCGCCGATCTCGACCGGGCCGAGGATCTTGGCACCGGCACCGACGACGACCCCGTTCTGCAGGGTCGGGTGCCGCTTGACCTTGTCCAGGGACCGCCCGCCGAGGGTGACCCCGTGGTAGAGCATGACGTCGTCGCCGATCTCGGCCGTCTCACCGATCACCACGCCCATGCCGTGGTCGATGAAGAACCGCCGGCCGATCGTCGCGCCCGGGTGGATCTCGATCCCGGTCAGGGTCCGGGCCACCTGGGAGACCACGCGCGCCGGGGTCTTCAGGCGCTCGTTCTGCCACATCCGGTGCGTCAGCCGGTGCGCCCAGATCGCGTGCAGGCCCGAGTAGACCACGGCAACCTCCAGGTCGCCGCGGGCCGCCGGGTCGTGCGCCCGGGCGTTCGCGATGTCTTCCTTGAGGCGGGACAGGAAACCCACTGGAGGCCTTTCGGTCGGTGGCTGGTGCCGGCGGTGTCTTGACTGTAGTGCGTGCCGCGGGCCCGTGATCAGCCGCGGATGTCCTCGTACAGGACGGTGGAGATGTACCGTTCGCCGAAGTCGCAGACGATCGCGACGATCAGCTTGTCCCGGTTCTCCTCCTTCCTGGCCTCCTCGATGGCCGCGGACACGATGGCCCCGGAGGAGATGCCGCCCAGGATGCCCTCCTGGGTGCCCAGGTCACGCGCGGTGGCGACGGACTCCTCGAGGGTGGCGGCGTACACCGCGTCGTAGATCTCCTGGTCCAGGATCTCCGGGATGAAGTTCGCGCCCAGGCCCTGGATCTTGTGCGGGCCCGGCTTGCCCCCGGAGAGGATGGGGGAGTCGGCCGGCTCGACGGCGACCAGGCGCACGTCGGGCTTCTGCTCCCGCAGGTAGCGGCCGGCGCCGGTGATGGTGCCGCCGGTGCCGATGCCGGCCACGAAGATGTCCACCTGGCCGTCGGTGGCCTCCCAGACCTCGGGACCGGTGGTGGTGTAGTGCGCCTGCACGTTGGCCTGGTTGGCGAACTGACGGGCCCAGACGGCGTTGTCGGACTCCGCGACGATCTGCTGGGCCTTCTCCAGTGCCCCGCGCATGCCGTCGGCGCCGGGGGTCAGGACGATCTCCGCCCCGTAGGCGCGCAGCATCACGCGGCGCTCGTTGGACATGGTCTCGGGCATGGTCAGGATGACCTTGTACCCCCGTGCGGCACCGACCATGGCCAGGGCGATGCCCGTGTTGCCGGAGGTGCCCTCCACGATCGTCCCGCCCGGGCGCAGCTGGCCGGAGGCCTCGGCGGCATCCACGATCGACCGGCCGATGCGGTCCTTGACCGAGTTGGCCGGGTTGTAGAACTCGAGCTTGACGGCGACCTGGCCGGGCAGTCCCTCGGTCAGCCGGTTGAGCCGGACGAGGGGGGTGTTGCCGACGGCCTCGGTGATGTTGTTGAGCAAGGTGGCCATGAGGGTTTCCTTTGTCGAAGTCGGTGCAGGGACTGAGGGCGGCGGGCCGGTGGCCGGCACGGGCGCTGGACCCGGGCGGCGACGTCCGGGTCCTCGGGAATCAGCCTATGTCAGTGGCCTGCTGAGCTGAGGCTCGACCAGCCACGCCGAGTAACGCTGCCGGACCTTGGCCAGTTTCGGGGTGATGATCACGTGGCAGTAGCCGGCATCGGGCCGGTTCGTGTAGAAGTCCTGGTGGTACCACTCCGCCGGATACCACCGGGCGGCCGGCTCGATCGTGGTGACGATCGGGGCGGCCCAGTTGTCCTGGTTGCGTTCGATGGCGGCCCGGAACAGGGCCTCGTCCTCGGCGCCGTCAGCGAACAGCGCCGAGCGGTACTGGGTACCCACGTCATGTCCCTGGCGGTTCAGGGTCGTCGGGTCATGGCCCGTGAAGAAGATGTCCAGGACCATGTCCGCGCTGATGACGGACTCGTCGAAACCCACCCGCACCGCCTCGGCATGACCGGTCCTCCCCGAACACACCGTCTCGTAGTCCGGGTCGGGCCAGTCGCTGCCCGTGTAACCGGACTCGACGGACGTGATGCCCCGGAGGCGCCGGTACACGGCGTCCAGGCACCAGAAGCAGCCACCGGCCACCGTCAGCACCCGGTGGGAGCCGCGGGCTCCGGTCACGTCGTCGGACGGGTTCTCTCGCACGTCGTCACTCACAACGGGGTACAGCACGGGGGAGCGCGGGTTCATTCCCGACTCGGGCACAATGGCCCTATGAGCGCCGCAACGCCGACCCCGTCCTCCCCGGCCGAGCCGGAGGGGACGGACCTCCGCGACACCGACCGCATCCCGACCCTGGCCCAGGTGCTGGAGGCCTTCGAGCAGTTGTGGCCCGCGTCCCTGGCCGAGGACTGGGACGCCACCGGCCTGGTGGCCGGCCGGCCCGGCCGGCCGGTGCGCCGCATCCACTTCGCGGTGGACCCCGTCCAGGACGTGGTCGAGGAGGCCGTGGGCGCCGGTGCCCAGTTGCTCGTCACCCACCATCCGCTGCTGTTGCGCGGCGTGCACTCGGTGGCGGCCACCGGTTTCAAGGGCGAGGTCCTCCACAGCCTCATCGAGGGTGGCTGCGCGCTGCTGACCGCCCACACCAACGCCGATTCCGCCGTCGGGGGCGTCTCCGACGTCATCGCGGACGTGCTCGGGCTGCAGGAGGTCACGCCGCTGGTCCCGGCCGCCGGGGGACTGGCCGAGGAGGGGCTCGGCCGGGTGGGCCGGTTGTCCCGGGCCATGACACTGGGCGACTTCGCCGCCCGCGTGTTCTCGGTCATGCCCGCCGTGGCGGGCGGGGTGCGCGTGGCGGGGGACCGGGACGGGCTGGTCAGCACGGTGGCCGTCTGCGGAGGCGCCGGGGACAGCCTCTTCGACCAGGTCCGGGCCGCCGGGGCCGACGTGTACGTCACGGCGGACCTGCGCCACCACCCGGCCTCCGAGGTGCGGGAGGCGGCCCGGCTGACCGGCGGACGCCCCTACCTGGTGGAGGTCTCCCACTTCGGCAGCGAGTGGCTGTGGCTGCCGGCCGCCGCCGAGGCCCTCGACACCCTGCTCACCGACCGCGGCTTCGACGTGGAGATCGCGGTCAGCGCACTGAACACCGACCCCTGGGACTTCGTCCTGACCCCCGGCTCCTGAAGGAGGCCCGCATGACCGATTCCGCCACCCCCGCGACCCCGGCCACCACGGCGACCCCGGCCGAACAGCTGAGGCTGCTCGACCTGCAGGCGCTGGACACCGCCCTGGACCAGGCGCGGTCGCGCATGCAGCAGTTGCGCCAGGATCCCGGGTTCCGTCAGCTGCAGCAGGCGGTCGCCGACCGCCAGGCCGAGGCCGACCAGGCCACCGCGTCGCTGGCCGCGGCGCAGGCCGCCCTGGCCGCTGCCGATCAGGAGGTCTCCTCCGTCCGGGCCCACCGGGAGCGCAACCAGAAGCGCCTGGACGCCGGCGAGGGATCGGCCCGGGACCTGGAGAGGATGATGCACGAACTCACCACGCTCGCCGAACTACAGGACCGCCACGAGGAGACGGAGCTGGAGGCCATGGACGCCGTGGAACAGGCCGAGTCCGCGCAGGCGCAGGCCCACCGGCTCCTGGCCGAGGCGCAGTCCGCCGCCCGGGACCGCGGGGCAGCGCTGAAGGCCGAGGCCACCGAGGTCTCCGCGCGCGGCAACGAGCTGACCAGGGACCGCACCGCGCTCGCGGCCACCCTGCCCCCCGGACTGGTCGCCCGGTACGAGAAGGTCCGGGCCCGCACCGGCGGGATCGGGGCGGCGCGGCTGGTCGGGAACCACTCGGAGGCCTCCGGCATGCCGATCAGCCCGGCGGACCTCGCGCAGATCGAGCGGGCGCCGGCCGATACGCTGGTGTACTGCCCGGACTCCGGGGCCATCCTGGTCCGGGCCACCGAGGGCTGAGCCCCGCCGGCCTCCGGCCGGCCACCCGTCCAGAACCAGAGAGAAGTGATGCCAGTGTCCGAACGCGTCCTGCAGGTCGAGGCCGACGGCGGCTCCCGCGGCAATCCCGGAGTCGCCGGCTACGGTGCCCTCGTTCGGGATCCGGCCACCGGGAAGATCCTGGACATCGACGCCGCCCCGCTGGGCAGGGCCTCGAACAACGTGGCCGAGTACTCCGGGCTCGTAGCCGGTCTGACCATGGCCCGGAACCTCGACCCCGAGGCCCGGGTGCACGTGAAGATGGACTCCAAGCTCGTGGTGGAGCAGATGAGCGGGCGCTGGAAGATCAAGCACGCGGACATGCAGAAACTGGCCGGCCAGGCCCGGGCGATCCTCCCCCCGGGCAGGGTCACGTACGAGTGGATCCCCCGGGAGAAGAACAAGGACGCGGACCTGCTCTCGAACGAGGCCATGGACGCCGGCGCGTCCGGACGCCCGTGGGTCCGCGCGACGTCCGGGATCCGGGTGGCCGGCACCGCGGCTGCCGGATCCACGGCGACGAGGACCGCGACGTCCGCCCCGGAACCGGCACAGGCGCCCGGGCGTCAGCCCGTGCAGGAGAAGCCGGCACCGGAACCGGTGCCGGCCGCGACCGGGGCAGCCGCGGCGGACAGCGCCGGACGGCCCGCCGACGCCGGGACACCGCGGCGGGCGGGCCGGCTGCACCACGTGGAGATCTGGGTGCAGGACCTGGCCCGCGCCCGCCAGACGCTGGGCTGGCTGTTCCAGCAACTCGGCTACCAGGTCAGCGGAGAGTGGTCCGAGGGCACCAGCTACCAGGGCGCCGGGGAGTACCTCGTGCTGGAGTCCGGACCGGACGTGGGTCCCGGCGGTCATGACCGGCTGCGTCCTGGGCTCAACCACCTGGCCTTCCAGGCCGGCACCCGGGCCGAGGTCGACGCGCTGGTCGAGGGCGCGGTCCACCGGGGCTTCACGGTGCTGTTCGCCGAGAAGCACCCCTTCGCCGGGGGACGCAGCCACTACGCCGCCTACCTGGAGGCTCCCGGCGGTTTCGAGGTCGAGCTCGTGGCCGAGGCGGGCACCGCCTGACAGGCTGGGGCGCCGCGGACCGCCGTCACGGGCGGTGACGCCCGCCAGGGGACGCGGACGGGACCGGGGCGTCGCCTCACTCGGCGGCGTCCAGCCCCCGTTGCCTCAGCAGCTCGCGCTGGTTCGGGTTGACCGAGGGCCGGAAGGGCAGCTCGACCACCTCGGCCGCCACGGGCCGTCCGGTGGTGTCCGCGTACTCCTCCGGCAGGTGCACCCAGAGCTCGGTGCCCAGGCCGGCGAGCTCCACCGGGACGTACCCCATGGCGATGTTGTGACCCAGCTCCGGCGAGTACCAGGGGGAGGTGACGTAGCCGACCGGGTCGGTGTCGACGTCGGGACTGATCAGCCAGAAGTCCGGGGCGTAGTCCTCGATGGGCGCCCCGCCCAGCCGCATCCCCACGAGCTGGTGGGTGTACGGCGGGGTCCCCGCCTCGACCTGCCGCCGGGCCTCCTCCAGGGCCGCCTTGCCCACGTACTCGCCCGCCTTGCCCCGGGGGACCTGATAGCCCAGGTTGACCTGGAAGGGCAGGGTCTCCTGGTCCATGTCCTGGCCCCAGGACAGGATGCCGGCCGCGATCCGACGGTGGTGCGCGGGCGCCACGACGGCCAGCTGGTGTGGCCGGCCCGCCTCGAGGACCGCGTTCCACATGGTCTCGGCGTGCAGGGTCGCGTCCTTGAGGTAGATCTCGTAGCCCTTCTCCCCGCTGAACCCGGTCTGGGAGACGATCACGTCACAGCCCGCCACCTGCCCGGCGAGCAGGCCGTACGGCGGCAGTCCGGCGACCGCGTCCCCGAACAGGTCTGTCATGAGGTCCACGGACTTCGGGCCCTGGACCTGCACGGGGCAGACGTCGATCTCGCGGATGTCCACGTCATACCGGCGGCCCACGTTGACACCCTGGAGCCAGAACAGCAGGTCCGAGTCCGAGAGGCTGAACCAGAACTCGTCCTCCGCGAGCCGCAGCAGGACCGGGTCGTTCAGGATCCCGCCGGCCTCGTTGCACAGGATCACGTAACGGGCGTGCATGACGGGGATCCGGGTGGCGTCCCGGGTGATGACGAAGTCGACGAAGGCCTCCGCGTCCGGGCCCTGGACCCGGATCTGCCGCTCGACCGCCACGTTCCACAGGGTCACGTGGTTCACCAGGGAGTCGTACTCGACCATCATGCCGCCGTCCTCGGGGGCCACGTAGCCCCGGGGGTGGTACATGCGGTTGTAGACCGAGGCCCGCCAGCAGCCGGCCTCCATGGACAGGTGCCAGTACGGCGACTTCCGCACGCGCGTGTCGATCAGCATCTGGACCGGGGTGGGCCCGGACTGGCGCAGATTGATGGGAACGGTGCGGTCGGACTGCACCACGGTGGGGACGTTGGGATTCACGGCGGATCATCCTCCTGCGCATCGGATCCGACCACCGTAGCGGCCCGCCCGGGCCGGGGAAAGGTCCCGGTCACCGCCGGTCCCGGGGGATGAAGGAGGGAGGCGACCGGCTCAGACGGTGGAGTACCGCTCGGGCAGGGTGACCTCCAGCCGGCCCGGCCTCGACCCGGGGGTCTGCGACGCCGGGACCAGGTCCACCGTCCAGTCGTACGGACCGGCGGCCGAGCCCGCGGCCGCCACGACCTCGGCCGCCGTCTCCGGGGACCGGGCCGCCCGGGGGCCCGCCAGCAGCAGGGCCCGGGCCACCAGCCCGCGGGTGTGCTTGGCGAAGTGCGAGACCACGGTGCGCTCGCCGTTGCGCACCTGGAACACGTCCACCGTCACGGTGGTCTCCGCCGGGGCCTTCCACTGTGCCGCGTACCCGCCCGAGCGGCAGTCGACGACCACGCCGGCGTGCGCGGCCTTCTCGTCCAGCAGCGGAGTGAGCCGGGGCTTCCACCACGAGGACATCCGTCCGATGGTCGGCAGCGTGGCGGTGACCGTCAGGCGGTGGTTGGGGATCCGGTCACCCAGGGTCAGCACGCCGAACAGGCCGGAGAAGACCAGCACCTCCTCACGCGCCCGGCGGCGGGCGACCTCCGGGAGGGAGGCGTAGTCCAGGGCGTCGTAGAGCACCCCGGTGAAGACCTGGTGGGCCGGGCCGGCGGGGGCCGTGTCCAGGACGAGGTTCGCCTCGATGTCCGACAGCTTCGCCCGGCCCACCCCCAGGACCTCGGCGGCGTCCGGTGCCGTGGACACCGCGGCCAGGGTGCCCATCACCGTGATGCGCTCGCCGGTGAGCGTGGGAAGGAACAGGGAACTGAGCTCCATCGGGGCGCCGGAGCTGGGAGTGGTCTTGCCCTCGGAGGGCGGCAGCAGGATGAGCACCCGAACAGCCTAGCCACCGGGCGGGGGAGGGCCGCCGCCACGAGGGGGGGTGGGCGTGGCGGTAGACTGGGTGGCCGGGACAGGCCGGTGGACGGTCGCAGGGCATCGCGTGCGATGCCGTGAGGAACGTCCGGGCACCACAGGGCAGGATGGTGGGTAACGCCCACTCGGGGTAACCCGCAGGACAGTGCCACAGAAAGCAGACCGCCCGCACGGTGGGTGCGTGCATCCACCGGCGCGGGTAAGGGTGAAAGGGTGGTGTAAGAGACCACCAGCGGTCCGGGTGACCGGGCCGGCTCGGTAAACCCCATCCGGTGCAAGGCCGAACAGGATGCGCTCGCAGGGCTGCCCGCCCGAGCATCCGGGTTGGCCGCTCGAGCCCGTCGGCAACGGCGGGCCTAGATGGATGGCCGTCACCGTGGTCCGGGCAACCGGTCACGGCACAGAACCCGGCGTACAACCGGCCTGTCCCACCCCCGGCGAGGGCCGGCGTCGTTCCCGAGAAGGGGAGACGACGCCGGCCCTCGCCGCTGTCTGGTACTGCTACCGGTCCTCCCGCTCCTGCCGGTGTCCGGGGTGGGCGGCATCGGCCGGGGACGGATCCTCCTGGGGGCCCGGATCCTCCGGGGCCGGGACCGGGGCGTCCAGGCGGTCGGGCACGCCGTCGTGGTCGGCATCCCGGGGCCGCGCCGCCTGGATGGCGATGGCCTCCGTCACGAGGCCGAACCCGCTGTCCGGGTGCTTCTCCACGGCGATGGAGACCGAGTCCTCGAGGACCTGGCGGGCGATCCTGTCCTGCAGCATCAACGGATCCCGGCGCAGGTCCTTCCAGATCGCCACGCACAGCAGCAGCATGACCAGGACGAACGGCAGCGCCGAGACGATCGTGATGTTCTTGATGCCGTTGAGTGCCTCGGCGGGCTCATCGCCGCCGGCCAGCAGCATGGCCGCGGCCGCGCCCCCGACGGCCAGTCCCCAGAAGATGATCACCTTGCGGGAGGGGTCCGTGGTGCCCCGCTCGCTCAGGGTGCCCATGACGATCGAGGCCGAGTCGGCGCCGGTGACGAAGAAGATGGCGATCAGGAGCACCGTGATGCCGGTGACGATGAGCGTGAGCACCTGGTTCATCGGCAGGGCGCCGAGCATGTCGAACAGGATCAGGTCGAAGTTGATGTCCGGCGCCCCGTCCACGATCGACGCGAGCTGGGCGCCCGTGTCCCCGGCCTGCTCGGCGCGCTCCTGGATGCCGATCGCGCCACCGCCGAAGATGGTGAACCACACCAGGGAGACCGCCGAGGGAACCAGCAGTACGCCCACCACGAACTGGCGGATGGTGCGGCCTCGGGAGATGCGGGCGATGAACATCCCGACGAACGGGGTCCACGACACCCACCAGGCCCAGTAGAAGATGGTCCAGGTGCCCAGCCACTCCTGCATCGTCTGGTCACCGGAGCCGGTGCGGGAGGCCATCACCGGCAGGTCGTTGATGAAGCTGCCCACGGCGTTGGGGAGGATGTTGAGCACGAACAGCGTGGGTCCCAGTATGAAGACCAGCACCGCCAGGAGCAGGGCCAGCACCATGTTGATGTTGGACAGCCACTGGATGCCGCGGGCGATCCCGGACACGGCGGAGGCCACGAAGGCCAGGGTGAGGATCCCGATGACCATCACGAGGATCGCCGTGGTGGCCTGTTCGATGACCCCGGCGGACTGGAGACCGCCGCCGATCTGCATGGCTCCCAGGCCCAGGGAGCAGGCGGAACCGAACAGCGTGGCCAGGATGGCCAGGATGTTGATGACCCTCCCGCCCCAGCCGTTGACCGCCTTCTCCCCGAACAGCGGGGTGAACATGGAGGAGAACAGCTGGCTGCGGCCCAGCCGGAAGGTGCCGTAGGCGATCCCGAGGCCGACCACGGCGTACATGGCCCACGGGTAGATCGTCCAGTGGAACAGCGTGGTGCCCATGGCGACCCCGGCGGCCTCGGGGGTCTGGCCCTCCACGGTCCCCGGGGGCGGTGCCATGTAGAAGTACAACGGTTCACCCACGCCGTAGAACACCAGGCCGATGCCCATGCCGGTGGCGAACATCATGGAGATCCAGGAGACCGTCCTGAACTCCGGCTTCTCCTCGTCCTGGCCGAGGTTGATGCGCCCGAAGCGGCTGAACGCCACCACGATCACGAAGACCGCGAACACCGTGGCGGCGATGACGAAGAGCCAGCCGGTGTGGGTGATGGTCCAGCTCAGGGCGTCGGCGGAGAAGGCCCCGAGGGAGTCCGATCCGATGAATCCCCACAGCACCATGGCCAGGGCGACGGCGCCCGCGATGCCGAAGACCCAGGGATCGATCCCCGTGGCACGGTCGGTGCGGCGCGGGGGCCGCTTGCGTCTTTCCCTCAGTTCGTTGACCAGGTCTGCCGTCGACTGTGTCTCATGGCTCATGTGGCGTCTCCGGGGCCCGTCGGCCCCGGCCCTCCTCTCGAGAGTGATGCACGCGTGGCGCGACGTGTGGAAGGTCCGCGTGTCACGGATGATGCGATTGACTGCACCCTATCCCGTGACCAGTCCGCGGGTCAGTGGCGCGGTCCTGCGAATATGGACCGTGTCCACCGGCCCCGCCGTGACCGGCCCGGAACCGGTCACCGGGCCGCAGTGGCCCACGCCACAGGGTGGGCGCGCCCACCACATGGCTACATGCGGAACCGGGGTGGTGCGGAAACACTAGACTGGGTCCGGCCGTATACCGACCGGGTACGGCAGGCCGGACGGGCCGTGACCGTCTCCACTACCGGGTGCCCACCGGCGCCCGTGCAGCGACAGCGCAGTCGCCCCCTGGAGGCAGGGGCTTGAGGGAAGGACCTACCGTGGCAGAAGAGACCACCGGAATCGCGCAGGACCAGCGCGCCGCCTGGAACAACCGGGAGGAACTGGCCGAGAAGATGGTTCCGCTGATCGGCACGTTGTACCGGGACCACAACGTGATCACCAGCATCTACGGCCGCCAGCTCGTCCACAAGGGCGTCATCGACATCATCAAGGCGCACCGCTACGCCCGGCAGATCGACGAGTCCGTCCTGCCCGTCGAGGACACCTTCCCGATCGTCGAGGCCATGGCGGGGATGAACCTCGGCGCGGCCTCCGTGGACCTGGCCAAGCTGGCCAACAAGTACAAGGAGACCGGGGGAGACCTGCAGTCCTTCCTGGACACCGAGCTGGCTGAGGTCGCCGGCAAGGGCGGCGGGGGCCTGCACGAGCCCACCGACGTGGTCCTCTACGGCTTCGGCCGGATCGGCCGCCTGCTGGCCCGCATCATCCTCTCCCACGAGGGCGGCGGCTCCTCGCTGCGCCTGCGCGCCATCGTGGTGCGGAAGAACTCCGACAACGACCTGGTCAAGCGGGCCTCCCTGCTGCGCCGCGACTCGATCCACGGCCCCTTCGAGGGCACCATCACCGTGGACGAGGAGAACAACACCATCACCGCCAACGGCACCGTGATCCAGGTGATCTACTCCAACGACCCGGCCAGCATCGACTACACCGCGTTCGGCATCAAGGACGCGGTCGTGGTGGACAACACCGGACGCTGGCGTGACGAGGAGGGCCTCGGCCAGCACCTGAAGTCCAAGGGCGTCGCCAAGGTCCTGCTCACCGCACCGGGCAAGGGCGATATCAAGAACATCGTCTTCGGCGTCAACACGGACGACATCACCGAGCAGGACACCATCCTCTCGGCCGCCTCCTGCACCACCAACGGCATCACGCCGGTGCTCAAGATCATCAACGACGAGTACGGCATCGACCACGGCCACGTGGAGACCGTGCACGCCTACACCAACGACCAGAACCTCACGGACAACTTCCACAAGGGTTCGCGTCGCGGCCGCGCGGCGGGCCTGAACATGGTGCTCACCGAGACCGGTGCCGCCAAGGCCGTGGCCAAGGCCCTGCCCGAGCTCAAGGGCAAGCTCTCCGGCAACGCCATCCGCGTGCCCACCCCGAACGTCTCCATGGCCATCCTGAACCTGGAACTGGAGAAGGAGACGTCCGTCGAGGAGCTCAACGCGCACCTGCGCAACGAGTCCCTGACCGGTGCGCTGCGCGCCCAGATGGACTACATCCACTCCCCGGAGGTCGTCTCCTCGGACTTCGTCGGCTCCAACCGCGCCGGCATCGTCGACGGCCTGGCCACCATCGTCAACGACGGCAAGAACGCCATCGTCTACGTCTGGTACGACAACGAGTTCGGCTACTCCTGCCAGGTCGTCCGGGTCATCGAGAAGATGGCCGGCGACGCGGTGCCGGTCCTGCCCAGGGACTGACCACGGCCTGACCCGACCCGACGGCGGTCGGTCGTCTCCCGGCACGAGGGAGGCGACCGGCCGCCGTCGTGCCGTCCGGGGCCGTCAGTAGACGAAGATGCGCAGCGCGTCCGGGTTGTGGGCGTGCACGATCGCCAGGAACACGACGACGTCGAAGAGCAGGTGGACCACCACCACGTAGGTCAGGTTGCGGGTGCGGTTGAAGATCCATCCCTGCAGCAGCGCGAACGGGACGGTCAGCAGCGGACCCCACGACCGGTAGCCCAGTTCCCACAGGAACGACACGAAGACCATCGCCTGCAGGACGTTCGCCGTCCACAGCCCGAAGTGCCGGCGGAGCAGGGCGAAGCAGGTGCAGATGAAGAACAGCTCGTCCCACAGGCCGACGAAGTTCACGCCCACGAAGAACCGGGCCAGCTCGGAGGGCTCCTGCACGTGCGGCCAGTTCTGGTAGCTGCCGGAGTGGATGAAGTAGGCCGGCAGGATCGCCCAGCCCAGGACCGGCACCGCGATCACGTAGGACCACTGCACCCTGGTCCACGGGGTGCCGGTGCGCCACGGGAAGACGATCACGCGGCGGCGGAGCCAGAACCGGTCCAGCAGCAGCGGCACGGCCACGGCGGCGGTGAGCACCGCGCCGAGGAGGAAGAACCGGTCCCAGCGCAGGTCGGCCTCCACCGAGGTGGTGCTGACGATGGCGATGCCCGCCCCGATGAGGGTCAGGTCCCGCCCGAGCCCGGCGTCCACCCGCCAGGCGAGCAGGACGCTGAGCACGAGCAGGGCATGGCCCCAACCGGGGAGCAGGAACGCGAAGAGCACCACCGCGGAGGCACAGACACCGGCGGCCGCGGCCAGTCCCCACGGCGAGGCGCGGGTGCGGTCGACGAAGGCGGGCTCTGCGGAGGGCATGCAGCCGAGACTACGGCGTCTGCTGGTCGTCCTCGGTGACGTCGTCGTGGCCGAAGGGGTCGCGGTCGGTGCCCGGCAGCCAGGTGTTCCCGGGGACGGTCCAGCCCTCGCGACGCAGGCTCTTCTTCCACCGGCGGGTCCACTTGCCGTTGAGCCGGTTGATGTAGAGGTACCCGTCGAGGTGGTCGTACTCGTGCTGCATGACGCGGGCGAACCAGCCGGTGGCCTCGAAGTCGATCTCGTGGCCGTCCACGTCCTGGCCGGTGAGGCGGACATGGTCGGACCGCTTGAGCGGGAAGCTGTAGCCGGGGACGGACAGGCAGCCCTCGGACTCCTCGTCCGGGTCCGGGTCCTCCTGGGAGGTCCTCCCGATGCGCGTCAGGACCGGGTTGATCACGTGACCGCGCGGTGGCGCCTCACCGGAGTCCTCGAAGGTCCAGGTGAAGATGCGCAGTCCGACGCCGACCTGGGGAGCGGCGAGCCCCACGCCGCGTGCGGCGTCCTGGGTCTCGAACATGTCCTCGACGAGGGTCCTGATCTCCGCGTCGACCGCCGTGACCTCCGATGCCCGGCGGTGCAGGATCGGCTCGCCGTGGATGGTGATCGGACGGATGGTCATGGTGGCGGGGCTCCTTCTGGGACGAGAACGCAGTCCAGTCTATCCGCGTCCGGGGCCCCTCCGGTCCGTGTCCGGGCCGGGTCCGGCACCCGCCGGGACCGGCACCCGGTGTCAGTTGCCGATCGGCGGCGGGGCCACGTCCTGGCGCGGGGCCCGGGCCGACTCCTGCACGTGGCTCACCTCGACCTGTTCCTTCGGGATGGTGAGGATGATGGACACGAGCGCGACGCTGACCATGAAGACGTTGAACAGCAGGCCGATCGCCCCGCCGAACCGCAGGGCGACGTTGTCCTGGTTGCCGATGAACAGGCCCCAGGACTGGATGATGGCCGGATCCACCCCGCGCCCCGCCGCGTACAGCGTGGCGGAGATGGCCACTCCCATGGCGTTGCCCAGCGAGGAGGCCATCTTGTAGATGCCGCCGGCCGCGCCGCCCTCGCTGAGCGGCACGGACGCCATGGCGGTGTCCAGGGACGGGGTCGCGTAGAAGCCCAGGCCGATGCCGAACAGGGTGAACCCGATGACGGTCAGCACCACGTACTGCTCCAGCAGCAGGAAGGTCATGGAGCACATCAGGATGCCGGCCCCCGTGATGACGGCACCCCAGATCATCGGCTTGCGCGGGCCGAAGCGCTGCAGCAGCTTCTCACCCACGCGGATGGTCGCCAGGATGGCCGCCAGGTAGCCGATGGTCAGGGTCCCGGCCTGGAGCGCGGTCCAGCCGGAGGCCATCTGCACCAGTCCCAGCACCACGATCAGCGTGCCGGCCGCACTGTTGAGCAGGAAGTTGGACAGGACCGCCCCGGAGAAGGCCCGGTCCCGGAACAGCTGCAGGTTGATGAACGTCTGCTTCTGGCGCGTCTCGATCCGGAGGAAGGTGATGGCGGCGATCACCGTCAGCGCCACCAGGCCCAGTCCCACCGGGCTCGTCCAGCCGATGGTGGGGCCCTGGGAGATGTAGACGTTGATGGCCAGCAGGGCCACGATGAAGGTGATCATCCCGGACCAGTCGAAGCCCGCGTGCGTCCCGGGCTCGGCCCGGGACTCCGGCGTGCCGCGCACCAGCAGCAGGGCGGTGACGGCCACGATGATGGACAACCAGAAGATCGAGCGCCAGCCGAGGGCGGTGAACGCCATGAACCCCCCGAACAGCGAGCACAGCCCGGACCCGCCCCAGGTGCCGATCGAGAAGAAGGACATGGCCCGCTGCCGGTCCCTGCCGTCGTAATAGGTCTTCAGCAGCGCCAGGGCCGCCGGCATGATGCAGGCGGTGGACAGTCCCTGCAGGATCCGCCCGCCCAGGAGCAGGGACGCGGTGAGCGCGCCCAGGTCCACCGGCGTCAGGGCGATGGCCAGCGATCCCAGGATGCTCAGGTAGATGCCGGTGCGCAGCAGCCTCATCCGGCCGAGCCGGTCCGCCAGTTTCCCGGCGACCACGATGAAGATCCCGGAGAACAGGGAGGTGATGGACACCGCCAGGTTGGCCAGGGTGGGCGGGACCCCCAGCTCGTCCTGGATGCCCGGGATGACGTTGAGCAGCGTCTGCGCGAACAACCAGAAGGTGATGACCGACAGCACGATCCCCAGCAGGAAGCGGTCCGTGGGTTTCCAGACCGCCGCCGTCGATGCCGTTGTGGTGGACACGAGGACCTCCGTCGTCTCAGCGGACCCAGGACATCCCCGGTGTCCTCGCCCCGTGCGCCCCGTGCGCCGGGAGCCTCAGTTGCCGATCGGCGCCGGGGGCACGTCCTTGCGCTCCGCGCGCTCGGCGGCCCGCGCCTCGGCCTCCCGTTGTGCCTCGGTCGGCACGGTCAGGATGATCGAGGCGATGGCCACCACGACCATGAACACATTGAACAGCAGGCCGATCGCACCGCCGAAGCGCAACGCCACGTTGTCCTGGTTGCCGATGAAGAGGCCCCAGGACTGGATCATGGCCGGGTCCACGGCCTGGCCGGCGACGTAGAGCGCCGCGGAGATGGCCACGCCGATCGCGTTGCCCAGTGAGGACGCCATCTTGTAGATGCCCGAGGCCGCCCCGACCTGGTTGTCCGGCACGTTGGACAGGGCCGCGTCCGTGGAGGGGGTGGCGTAGAAGCCCAGGCCGATGCCGAACAGGGTGAACCCGATGACCGTCAGGACGATGTACTGCTCGATGAGCAGGAAGGTCATGGAGCACATCAGGATGCCGACGCCGGTGATCATGCTGCCCCAGAGCATCGGCTTGCGGGGGCCGAAGCGCTGCAGCAGTTTCTCGCCCACGCGGATGGTCGCCAGGATGGCCACCAGGTAGCCGATGGTCAGCAGGCCGGACTCCAGGGCGCTCATGCCGGCGGCGACCTGCACCAGGCCCAGGGCCACGATCAGCGTGCCGGCGGCGCCGTTGAGCAGGAAGTTCGAGAGCGTGGCGCCGGTGAAGGTGCCGTTCCTGAACAGGTTCAGGTCGATGAACGGGGCGCCCTGGTGCACCTCGATCTGCAGGAACACCAGTCCGGAGACGACGGCCGCCACGACCAGCGCGACGCCGGTGAGGCTCAGCCAGCCGATGTTCGGTCCCTGGGAGATGTAGACGTTGATGGCCACGAGCATGATGATGAACGCGATCAGCCCGCCCCAGTCGAAGCGCCGGTAACCGCCCTCGGGGGCCTGGGCCTTGGACTCCGGTGTGCCCCGCAGCAGCAGCAGTGAGGCGAAGGAGACGATGATCGACAGCACGAAGATCGAACGCCAGCCCAGCGCGGTGGTGGCCATGAAGCCGCCGAACAGGGAGCACAGCCCGGAGCCGCCCCAGGAGCCGATCGACCAGAACGACAGCGCTCGCTGGCGGTCCTTGCCCTCGTAGAACTGCTTGATCAGGGCCATCGAGGAGGGCATGATGCACGCCGCGGACAGTCCCTGGACCACGCGCCCGCCCAGCAGCAGGGCGGAGGTCAGGCCGCCGGCGTCCTCGGGGGTGAGCACGATCAGCAGGGAGCCGAGGATGCCCAGCCAGATGCCGACGAGCAGGATCCTGGTCCGGCCGATCCGGTCTGCCAGGCTGCCGGCCACGACGATGAAGATCCCGGAGAACAGGGAGGTGATGGACACCGCCAGGTTGGCGATGGTGGCCTCGATGCCCAGTGCGTCCCGGATGCCGGGGATGACGTTGAGCAGGGTCTGGGCGAACAGCCAGAACGTGACGACGGCCAGGACGATGCCCGTCAGCCAGCGGTCGTTCGGTGTCCAGGCCGTGGTGGCGGGTGTGGTGGACGTGACGGACATGCGAGATCTCCCTCGTCTGGAATGTCTCTGTGGTGTGAGGGCGCCGTTAGGCGGACCGGTCCTGTGGGGCCAGGTAGGCCAGGGCCGCGGCCGCCTGGGCGCGGGTGCCGATCGCCAGGGTCGGGTCGATGGCCGGGGCGAAGAAGGGTGAGTGGTTGGCGGGGATGTCCGAGGAGACGGTGCCGGCGTCCACGGCGGCACGGTACCTCTCGGGCGGCACGGAGCCCACGAACCAGTAGGCGTAGGGAATGCCGAAGGCGTCCGGGATGCGGCTGAAGTCCTCGGACGCGGTGTAGGGCTGGGTGTCGAACACGACGTCCGCCCCGAAGTGCCCGGTCAGTGCGGCGGTCACCGTGGCGTGGGTGCCGGCGTCGTTGGAGGTCAGCGGGAACTGGTCGTAGTACTCGAACTCGGGGTCCCGGGGTGAGCCGGCCGCGGCGCACTCACCGCGCACGATCCGTTCGATCGCGGCCATGATCTTCTCGCGCAGCGCGGTGTCGTAGGTGCGAAGGTTCAGCAGCAGCTCGCCGCGGTCCGGGATGATGTTGGACTTCGATCCCGCGTTGGAGGCACCCACGGTCACCACGGCGAACTGCCCGGGCTGGGTCTCGCGGGAGACGATGGTCTGCAGGCGCAGCACGATCGCGGCGCACAGGACCACCGGGTCCACGGCGTTGTGCGGCATGGATCCGTGGGCCCCGCGGCCGAACACGGTGATCCTGAGGGAGTCCCCGGCCGAGAGCACCGGCCCCGGGGCGGTGCCGATCGTCCCCGCCGCGAAGGGCATGACGTGCTGGGACAGCGCCACGTCCGGCCGGGGCAGCTTCTCCACCAGTCCGTCGTCCAGCATGGCCTGCGCACCGGCGGCGTTCTCCTCGGCCGGCTGGAACAGGGCGATGTAGGTGCCGGACCAGGCCTCGCGGTTCTCGCTGAGCAGGCGGAGCGCGCCGAGCAGGGCGACGATGTGCATGTCGTGTCCGCAGGCGTGCATGACCCCGTCCACCGTGGAGGCGTAGTCGAGTCCGGTGTCCTCGGTGACCGGCAGGGCGTCGATGTCGGCGCGGGACAGGACGGTGGGCCCGGTCCCGTTCTCCAGCACGCCCACGACGCCGGTCCCGCCGATCCGCTGTGCGGCCACTCCCAGCCCGGCCAGCTCGGACTCGATCCGCTCTGCGGTCCGGTGCTCCTGCAGGCTCAGCTCGGGGTGGCGGTGCAGGTCCCGGTACAGCTGCCGCTGCCACTCGAGTTGGCTCTCGAGGTCGTCCAGGAAGGAAAAGGCGGGCATCGTTGCTCCTCGGTCATCGCGGTCTGACTGCGCGGTGAGGAGGGTGAACCGACCCCTGACACCGGGAAGTCCGCTACGGGACCAACATAGGACTCCCCGCGAGTGTCCGTCCATGACGTGCGTCTCCGGTGGATGTCTCTTTCGTCTCACGAGGCTCTGCCCGCACCGGAGGGGGCCTGTGGCCGTGGATCGGCGGCGAGCGGCGCCGGGCGATGCCCGGGGGAGGGACAGAAGGCCCGGTGTGGAGGAATCCTCCGCACCGGGCCTTCACTGGGGTGAGTAACGGGGCTTGAACCCGCGACCTTCTGGACCACAACCAGACGCTCTACCAGCTGAGCTATACCCACCATGCCTGGCCGGTGGAACCGACCGGGACAGCGCGTTCCATAATACACGCTTTCCGGGGTGCTGTGCGCACCGGTGGATCAGGACTGGACCGTGTCCAGTCCGGCGGCGATCTTCTGGGCCGTCCTGGAGTCCGGACCCGGGGCCGGGACCATGATGGCGGACCGGTAGTAGCGCAGCTCGTTGATGGAGTCCACGATGTCCCCGAGGGCGCGGTGACCGCCGGTCTTGGCCGGTGCCTGGAAGTAGGCCTTGGGGTACCAGCGGCGGGCGAGTTCCTTGATCGTGGACACGTCCACGATCCGGTAGTGCAGGTGGTCCGTGATCGCCGGCAGGTCGCGCGTGAGGAACAGCTTGTCCTGGCCCACCGAGTTCCCGGCCAGCACCGCCTTGCCCGGGTCCGGGCAGTGCTCGGTGATGTACGCCAGGCACGCCTCGGACGCCTCGGCGAGGGAGACGCCGCCGGGAAGCTGCTCGAGCAGTCCGGAGGAGGTGTGCATGTCCCGCACGAACGGGACCATCTGGTCCAGGGCCTCCTGCGGGGGCCGGATGACGATGTCCACGCCCTCGCCGAGCACGTTGAGCTCGGGGTCGGTCACCAGGACGGCGATCTCCACCAGGGCGTCCGCCACCGGGTCCAGTCCGGTCATCTCACAATCGATCCACACGAGGTTCTCTGCTGTCGCTGCCACGCGTCCCACAGTAGCCCCACGGCCGGTGGTAGTTTGTGGAGGGCCCTGCAGACGGCCCGCCCAGCACGGAAGGACGCCGCCCCGATGAGCGTGCCCAGCACCGGGACGCCCCCGGCCCCGGCCCGATGGACCGGCATCGTGTGGATCCCGGTGCTCATCGGCCTCGTCGGCTCGCTGGCCGTCATGGCCGGTTCGCTGTCCGTCGGCTGGCTCGCCTCCGCCTCGCCGGTGAACCGCTGGGGCTGGCTCATCCCGTGGCGGACCACCGAGTCCGGGGTCATCACCGGGACCGTGGTCATGACCTCCGGCTGCTGGCTGATGTTCTGGGGCTGGCTGCGGCTGGGCAAGGTGCTGCGGCCGTTCGGTCCGGGTGCCCTGCGCATCGTCACCCTGTCCACGGCGCTCTGGACCCTGCCGCTGCTGGCCTGCCTGCCGATCTTCTCCCGGGACATCTTCGCCTACATCGGCCAGGGCCGGCTCATGCTGGCCGGCCGGGACCCCTACGAGGACGGCATCTCCACCCTGTCGAACTGGTTCCAGCTCGGCGCGGACACCACCTGGGCGGAGACGGACACCCCCTACGGGCCGGTGTTCCTGTGGATCGAGCAGTTCGTCATGGCGGTGACCGGCCCCGACGACCCGGACGCCGCGATCTTCCTGTTCCGCCTGGCCGCCGTGGCCGGCGTCGCGCTCATCATGGTCTACGTGCCCCGGCTCGCCCGGCTGCTGGGCACCAACGCCGCCCGGGCGCAGTGGATCACGGTGGCCAACCCGCTGTTCCTGATCAGCTTCGTGGCCTCCGGCCACAACGATGCCCTGATGGTGGGCCTGGCCCTGGCTGGTGTCTGGTACGCGGCCACGGGCCGGGGACTGCTCGGCGTGCTGTTCGTGACCGCTTCCCTCGGCATCAAGCCGATCACCATGGTGCTGCTGCCGTTCATCGGCCTGCTGTGGGCCGGCCGCGGCGCCAGCTGGGCCCGGCGGTTCGGCTACTGGTTCCTGACGGCCGGGATCGCCGGGGCCCTGATGGTGGTGGTCGGCTGGTTCAGCGGCTTCGGCTTCGGCTGGCTGGGCGTGATGCTGGAGACCGGCACCGGTTCCGTGCCGTGGTCGCCCATCGGCATCATGGCCGAGGCCACCCGGGTGGTCCTGGGTTCGCTGGGCATCCCCGACCAGTGGGTCCTGGACGCGTTCAAGACCGGTGGCAGGCTGCTGTCCATCCTGATCGTCGTCTGGCTGATGTTCCGCGGCCGCCACGAGCACCTGATGCAGCGCATGACCTGGGCCTTCACCGCCCTGGTGGTGCTGTCCCCGATCATCCAGCCCTGGTACCTGCTCTGGCTGCTGCCGTTCTTCGCGGTGATCGGCATCCGCAGCGACTGGCAACTGAAGTGGGTCATCTTCACGGTCGCCTTCTTCGTGGCGTTCGGGGCCGCCGACCAGCTCTTCGTCTGGCAGTTCCTGGGGATCGAGGACCAGCTCAAGCACCTGGCCACCCTGCTCTCCTGGGCCTGCATGGTGTGGGTCCTGTTGCTCGACCCGTGGACGAGCTCGGTGATGAAGGAAGAGTGGCACCTGCGCCCGGCCGCGCGCGCCTTCCTGGCCCGGTTGCGGGGCCGCCGGCCGGCCGCGCCGTCACCGCGGGAGACCCGGCGGACGGGATCGACCGCTTCGTGAACGCCGCCGACCACCCCCCGGGCCTCCCCGCGCGCCCGGCGTCGCTGGACCGACTGCGGGGACGGCTCGGGACGCTCCGGGCCACGCGCTGGCTGATCGGCGGGGCCGATGAGGACACCACCCTCTCGCTGCGGCAGGGCCTGATCGGGTCGGTCATGATCATGGTCGGCTCGTGGGGCGTGGGCTGGCTGGCCAGCACGCCCACCTCCCTGTTCGCCCGGACCACGATCCTCAACCCCCTGCGGGTCGAACCGGCCGGGGTGATCGCCTGCGCCGTGCTGCTGGTGCTGGGCTCCCTGCTGCTGGTGCGGGCCTGGCTGCGGCTGGGCCAGCGGCTCGAGGGACGGTGGAACGGGTCCCGGGACGTGGTGGTGCGCGCGACCTGGCTGTGGGCCGCGCCCCTGATGCTGGCCTTCCCGGTGTTCTCGCGCGACGTCTACTCCTACCTCGGCCAGGGCCGGCTGCTGCACGCAGGGCTGAACCCGTACGAGGACTGGATCTCGGAACTGCCCGGCTGGTTCATGCAGGGGGCGGACTCCATCTGGGCGGAGTCGCCCTCGCCCTACGGCCCGCTCTTCCTGCTCGTCGCCCGCGCGGTCTGGTTCCTCACGGGGGGCAGCCCTGAGCCCGCCTTCCTGCTGTTCCGCGGGGTCTCCGTGCTCGGCCTGGGCCTGTGCCTGTGGGCCGTGCCCCGGCTGGCCCGCCGCTTCGGCACCCCGCCCGGCTGGGCCACGTGGGTCTCGATCGCCAATCCGCTGTTCGCGCTCTACATGATCGCCGGCATCCACAACGACGCCCTGATGGTCGGGCTGCTGCTGTGCGGCTTCGTCCTGCTCGGCCCGGACTCCTCACGGGCCCGCACGCTCGGCGGACTGGTCCTGGTCTCGCTGTCCATCGCGATCAAACCGCTCACGCTGATCGCACTGCCCTTCGCCGGACTGCTCCTGCTGCGCGGCACCCACCAGTCGGGGGTGCACCGGACCACGTCGACCGGTGGCGCCGCCGGGCCGGCCGGTTCCTCCGGGACCGGTGGCCCGGAACCCGACGGCGGCCGGGCCGGGACGCCCGGCTGGGGGGAGCGGGCCCGGGCCTGGGCCGGATGCCTGGCCGTGACCGCGGTGGTGCTGGCCGCCGTCGGGGGCCTGACCGGGCTGTGGTTCGGCTGGGTGCCGGCCATGCTCACCTCCGGGGGCGCGGCGTTCCCCTACGCCCCGTTCGGCCTGCTGGGACTCGGGATCGGCTGGGTGACGGAGTCGGTGACGGGCGTCGACGCGCGGGCCGCGGCCGACGTCGTCTATGCCGCGGGCAAGGTGCTGGCGATGGGGCTGACCGCCTGGCTGGCCCTGACCCGGCGCCCCGTCAACCCCGTGCTGTCCACCGGCCTGGCGCTGTCGGCGGCCGTGCTCCTGGCCCCGATCATCCAGCCCTGGTACCTGCTGTGGGTGCTGCCGATGTTCGCGGTGGTCCACCGCTGGCGGGGCTGGCCGCTCTGGACGCTGTACCTGGTTGTCATGGTGCTGGTGGCGATCGGGGTGGTGGACCAGTTGTCCGTGGCCCAGTGGATCTCCCTGCTCTGGGTGCGGATCATCACCGGGGCCGTGGGCGCGGCCTATATGGTGTTCATCGTCTTCCTGGACCCGAAGACCTCGACCCTGTTCCCGTTCACCGGCCGCCGGCGCATCCGCACGTCGGATCCCGGTCGGCGCGGTGCGATCAGTGCGCCGGTCCACGCCCGGGGCAGGGCCCCGCACAGCGCCCCGAAACCATCCGCCGGGACCCGCCCCACCGGTGCGGCCCCCGAGAATTCCCAGGAGACCTGAGTGAGCCAGACCCGACCCGTGCAGCCCGACCGTGGTGGGGGCCGGACACCGTCCCGCGCCCCCGCGTTCCCGGGCAATCCTGCCGCCCGCGCCGACGGCCCGGACCGGCGCGTGCTGGTGGTGCTGGTCCTCGCCACGCTGCTGGCCGGCGTGGTGGCCCTGCTGTCCAAGCAGTGGTGCCGGATCAACGGGTGGGAGGCCCCCGGGGTGCACATCCACATGTGCTACTCGGACTTCGGGCAGCTGTTCCCGACCCGCGGGCTGGCAGAGGGATACTTCCCGTTCTACACCCCGCTGCCGGAGGAGCAGTGGATGGAGTACCCCGCGCTGCTGGCCGTGGTGGCCGGGGTGACGTCGTGGTTCGTGCCGGCCCAGGGGACCATGCTGGAACGGACCGTCACCTACTTCGACGTCAACGCCGTGGGCGCCCTGCTGTGCTGGCTCGTGGTGGTCATCGCGACGGCCCACACCGCGCGCGGCCGGTCCAAGGACGCCCTGATGGTGGCCGTGGCACCCGGGATCATCCTCACCTCGTTCCTGAACTGGGACCTGTGGGCCGTCATGCTCGCAGCCCTCGGACTGTGGCTGTGGTCCCGGAACCATCCCGTACTGGCGGGCCTGGTGCTCGGGCTGGGAGCGGCGATGAAGCTGTACCCGCTGTTCTTCTTCGGCGCCATCCTGGTCCTGTGCTGGCGGACCGGACGGCTCCGGGTGTTCTTCGCATCGCTCGCGGCCGGCGTGGCGGCCTGGCTGGCGGTCAACGTCCCGTTCATGCTCACCGCCTTCGACCAGTGGAGCCGGTTCTACACCTTCTCCGGGGACCGTGAGGTGTCCTTCTCCTCGCTGTGGCTGGCCTTCACCTGGACCGGCTGGTCGGGGGAGACCTTCTCGCTGATCTCGAACGGGTTGTTCGCGCTGTGCTGCCTGGGCGTCGCCTGGCTCGGGCTGTCGGCACGGACCCGGCCCCGGATGGCCCAGTTGTGCCTGCTGATCGTGGCCGCGTTCCTGCTGCTGGGCAAGGTGTACTCCCCGCAGTTCGTGATGTGGCTGATCCCGCTGGTGGTCCTGGCCCGCCCGGACTGGAAGCAGTTCTGGATCTGGCAGGCGGCGGAGGCCTACCACTGGGGCGGGGTCTGGATGGAGTCTGCCCGGATCACCTCCGACGGCGCGTTCGGCGGCGGGGCCCTGTGGATCCCGCTCTGGTACGGCTCCGGGATCGTGCTGCACATGGCCGCCGTGATCTGGATCAGCGTCTCGGTGATCCGGGACATCCGCCATCCCGGGCGAGACCTGGTCCGGCGGTCCGCACCGGAGGGGTTGCCGCCCGAGCAGGCCCGGGCCTATGACCCCTCCGCGGGGGTGCTGGCCAGGGAACCGGACCGGTTCCTGCTGCCACCCGCGGGCCGCGGACCGGTCCGGGTCACCTGATCCCGTGCGGCTGCGTGCCCACGCATCCCGGGGCGTCGCCGGCGCGGCCGCGACTGCTTGACGGCCCCCCGGGCGGCCACGACAATTCGGGGTGTGGTGGCGCGATCGGATGACCGGTCGCTCCACAGGGGCCCTCGTCGGCCGGCCGGACCGCGGTGAACGGGAGGAACACCGTGTGCGCCTCCCGCGCCGGCATCGCCCCGCTCGTCGACGCCATCCCTTCCCCTGCCCTCTTCCCGCCGTCTCTTCGAGTCCGTGGATGTCGTCCCGTCGACCGAAGGATCCCGGCGCCGGGAGGCGCTCGGGGATCCCGGCCTCTGCATAGACCACTCCGGCGCTCCCCGCGGAGCCGACGCCCCGGATGTCAGGGGGCGGTTCATTCCGGCTCTGCCGGCCCGAAAGGAAGATCCCATGTCCACGACCCCCGACGCGCCCGTTCACGGCAGCGAGAGCGAGAACCCGGTCATCGACGCACCCACCCCCGTGCGGCACCGTCCGCGGACCATCCAGGACTGGTGGCCCGACCACCTGGACCTGGGCGTGCTGCGCAAGCACTCGAGGACGACCGACCCGCTGGGCGGTGACTTCGACTACGCACGCGAGTTCGCGGGCCTCGACGTCGAGGAGCTCAGACGCGACCTGACCGAGCTCATGACCAGCTCCCAGGACTGGTGGCCCGCTGACTTCGGCCACTACGGCGGACTGTTCATCCGGATGAGCTGGCACTCCGCGGGCACCTACCGGATCGCCGACGGCCGCGGCGGCGCCGGCGACGGGGCCCAGCGGTTCGAGCCCCTGAACAGCTGGCCGGACAACGCCAACCTGGACAAGGCGCGGCGCCTGCTCTGGCCCATCAAGCAGAAGTACGGCCGGAAGGTCTCCTGGGCCGACCTGCTGGTCCTGGCCGGGAACGTGGCACTGGAGTCCATGGGCTTCAAGACCTTCGGCTTCGCCTTCGGGCGTCAGGACGTGTGGGAGCCCGAGGAGATGTTCTGGGGGCCGGAGGACACCTGGCTGGGGGACGAGCGGTACGCCGGTGACCGCGAGCTCTCCGGCCCGCTGGCCGCGGTGCAGATGGGACTCATCTACGTCAACCCCGAGGGGCCCAACGGCAACCCGGACCCGGTGGCCGCGGCCCGCGACATCCGCGAGACCTTCGGCCGCATGGCCATGAACGACGAGGAGACCGTCGCGCTGATCGCCGGCGGGCACACCTTCGGCAAGACCCACGGCGCCGGACCGGCCGACCAGGTGGGCCCCGAGCCGGCGGCCTGCCCGGTGTCCGCGCAGGGTCTGGGGTGGATGAGCTCCTATGGCTCGGGCAAGGGCGCCGACGCGATCACCAGCGGTCTGGAGGTCACCTGGACCAGCACACCCACGCAGTGGGGTAACGGCTTCTTCGGCAACCTCTTCGGCCATGAGTGGGAACTGACCACGAGCCCGGCCGGGGCCCACCAGTGGGTGGCCAAGGACGCGCCGGAGACCGTCCCGGACGCCCACGACCCGGACAGGAAGCACCGGCCCACCATGCTGACGACCGACCTCGCACTGCGCAGCGACCCGGTGTACGAGAAGATCTCCCGTCGCTACCACGAGAACCCGGAGGAGTTCGCCGAGGCGTTCGCCAAAGCCTGGTACAAGCTGCTGCACCGGGACATGGGTCCCGTCTCCCGGTACCTGGGTCCCTGGGTCCCCGAGCCGCAGTTGTGGCAGGACCCGGTGCCGGAGGTGGACCACGAACTGATCGGCCACGAGGACGTGGCCCGTCTGAAGGCGGCCGTCCTGGAGTCCGGGCTGACGGTGCCGCAACTGGTCTCCACGGCGTGGGCCTCCGCCGCCAGCTTCCGGAGTACCGACAACCGGGGCGGGGCCAACGGCGCCCGCCTCCGCCTGGAGCCGCAGCGCAACTGGACGGTCAACGAACCGGACCGGCTGACCGAGGTGCTGCGCGTCCTCGAGGGGATCCAGCAGGAGTTCAACGCGTCCCGTTCCGACGGGACGAGGGTCTCGCTGGCCGACCTGATCGTCCTCGGCGGCTGCGCGGCCGTCGAACAGGCGGCCCGCGGTGCCGGTCACGAGGTCCGGGTCCCGTTCCACCCGGGGCGTACCGACGCCACCCAGGAGCAGACCGACGTCGCCTCCTTCGCCGTGCTGGAACCGGAGGCCGACGGCTTCCGCAACTTCCGCACACCCGGGACGGAACTGTCACCCGAGACCCTGCTCGTCGACCGTGCCTACATGCTGAACCTGTCGGCGCCGGAGATGACGGTGCTGGTGGGGGGACTGCGGGTCCTGGGCGCCAACCACGGCCAGTCGCCCCACGGCGTCCTCACCGACCGCCCCGGGACCCTGAGCAACGACTTCTTCGTCAACCTGCTCCGGGCCGGCATGGAGTGGAGGGCGTCGGAGACTGACGAGGAGGTCTTCGAGATCCGGGACCTCGGCGAGGACGAGGTCAGGTGGACCGCCACCGCCGCGGACCTGGTCTTCGGTTCCCACTCCCAGTTGCGCGCCATCTCCGAGGTCTACGCCGCCGACGATGCCCCGGAGAAGTTCGTGCGCGACTTCGCGGAGGCCTGGTCCAAGGTCATGGAGCTCGACCGGTTCGACCTCCGCCGATGACCGGGCGGCCTCCCGGTCCCGGGCCGGTGGTGTAAAGGATCCATCAAGACCCGGGTCCGGGTCCGGTGGCCGGGAGTACTGTCGGCTTCGTCCCAGCGTCCCAGCTGGCACGGAAGGGCGATGTGATGACGACGCTGAGCCGGCCCCCGGAGGAGTTCCGCGGTCCCCGTCCCTCGCCGCACGCGAGGCTGCGGTACTGGCTGCTGCACGACCTGCCGGAGGTACGCGGCGCCCACACCGGGCCCTACGGCAAGGTCAGGGAGAACGAACGACGGCATCCGTGGTGGCAGGTGATGTGCCTGACCGGGGTCGACTACTTCTCCACCCTGGGGTACCAGCCGGCCATCGCCGCCCTGGCGGTCGGCGCCCTGTCTCCGCTGGCCACCCTGGTGCTGGTGCTGGTGACCCTGTTCGGGGCGCTGCCGGTCTACCGCCGGGTGGCCGCCGAGAGTCCGCACGGCTCGGGATCGATCGCGATGCTCGAGGGCCTGTTGCCGCGGTGGCGGGGCAAGCTGTTCGTGCTGGCCCTGCTGGGGTTCGCGGCCACCAGCTTCATCATCACCATGACCCTCTCGGCGGCCGACGCCACGGCACACCTGGTGGAGAACCCCCTGGCCCCGGGGTGGCTCGAGGGTCATGAGGTGGCCATCACCCTGGTGCTGCTCGGCGGGCTCGGAGCGGTGTTCCTGCGAGGCTTCCACGAGGTCATCGGGGTGGCGGTGCTGGTGGTGGCCGTCTACCTGGTCCTGAACGCGGTGCTGATCGTCACCTGCCTGGTGCTGGCGTTCACCCATCCGGTGGTGGTGGGGGACTGGTGGGGTGCCCTGGTGGGTTCGCAGGGCAATCCGGCGCTGGCGGTGGCGGCGGCCGTGCTCGTGTTCCCGAAACTGGCCCTGGGACTGTCCGGGTTCGAGACCGGGGTGGCGGTGATGCCGCAGGTCCGCGGCTCCGCCTCGGACACCGAGGCGCACCCGGTGGGCCGGGTCGCGGGGACGCAGAGGCTGCTGACCACCGCGGCGCTGATCATGAGCGGTTTCCTGCTGACGTCCAGCTTCGCCACCGTGGTGCTCATTCCCGCCGGGGAGTTCGCTCCCGGCGGCGAGGCGAACGGGCGGGCACTGGCCTACCTCGCCCATGAACACCTGGGAGAGGTGTTCGGCACCGTGTACGACCTGAGTACCATAACGATCCTCTGGTTCGCCGGGGCCTCGGCCATGGCCGGGCTGCTGAACCTGGTGCCGCGCTACCTGCCCCGGTACGGAATGGCCCCGCAGTGGGCGCGGGCCTCGAGGCCGCTGGTCCTGGTGCTGACCGCGATCGCGTTCGCCGTCACCGTGGCCTTCGACGCCGACGTCGATGCTCAGGGCGGGGCCTACGCCACGGGGGTGCTGGCGTTGATCACGTCCGCGGCCGTCGCGGTCGCCCTCTCGGCCCGGGCCCGCCGGCAGTGGCGTGCGGCGGCCGGCTTCGGGGTGGTGTCCCTGGTCTTCGTCTACACCATCACGGTCAACATCGTGGAACGCCCCGAGGGCCTGCGCATCGCCACGATCTTCATCCTGGGCATCCTGGTCGTCTCGTTCGCCTCCCGGGCCAGCCGGTCCTTCGAACTGCACGCCCCCCGGGTGCACCTGGACGCCCCTGCGGTCGAGTTCCTGGCCGCCGAGGACGGCGACCAGATCCATCTCATCGCCCACGAGCCGCAGCGGTTGGACGAGGGCGCCTACGCCAAGAAACTCACCGCCGCGCGCGCCGTCTACCACCTGGCCCCTGAGCAGAACGTCCTGTTCCTGGAGGTGGTGGTGGAGGACTCCTCCGAGTTCGAGACCGAACTGACCGTCCACGGGATCACCCGGCACGGCTACCAGGTCCTGGAGGTCCACGGGCCGGCCGTGCCCAACGCGATCGCCGCGGTGCTGCTGCACATCCGGGACGTGACGGGGCTGATGCCCCACGTCTACTTCCGCTGGACCCAGGGCGACCCGCTCGTGAACCTGCTGCGTTTCCTGGTCTTCGGGGCCGGGGAGATCGCCCCGGTGACCCGCGAGGTGCTGCGCCGGGCCGAACCGGACCTCACCCGCCGTCCCTGGGTGCACGTCGGATAGCCGACGCCGTCCCGGTGGCGATCACGGGTCGAACCGGTAGCCGAGGCCTGCCTCGGTGATCAGGTGCCGAGGTGCCGCCGGGTCGGCCTCGAGCTTGCGGCGCAGCTGGCCCAGGTAGACCCGCAGGTACTGGGTCTCCTTGACGTAGGCCGGCCCCCAGACCCGCTCGAGCAGGTCGCGGTGGGACACCAACCGGCCCGGGCTGGCCGTGAGCACCTCCAGGATCCTCCACTCGGTCGGCGTCAGGCGCACCTCGGCCCCGTCCCGCACCGCGCGGCGGGCCGAGAAGTCAACGGTGAAATCCGCCGTGTCCACGCGTGGGGTCCCGTCCTCGGCACCGCGGCGGCGCAGGACCGCCCGGAGCCGTGCGAGCAGTTCCTCCAGACCGAAGGGCTTGGTGACGTAGTCATCGGCCCCGGCGTCGAGGGCCGCGACCTTCTGGGCGGAGGCGTGCCGGGCCGAGAGCACCAGGAGGGGGACGGTCGTCATGGTGCGCACCCGGGGGATCAGGTCCTGGCCGTCCAGGTCCGGCAACCCCAGGTCCAGCACGATCACGTCCACCGCTTCCTGGGACAGTGAGGCCAGGGCGCTGCTGGCGGTCGGGGCGGTCACGACGGTGTACCCGTTGGCCTGCAGCGCCAGCTGCAGGGCCCGCAACAGCGGGCGTTCGTCCTCGATGACCAGGACCGTCGTCATCGTCCGGCCTCGTCGTCCCCGCCGTCCGGCCGGTCGAGGTCCGGTGCCCGTTCTGCCTGGGGCAGGCGCAGCACCATCGTCAGCCCGCCTCCGGGGGTCCGCTCGGCGTGCAGGGTCCCGCCCATGGCCTCGGTGAGGCCGCGGGCCACCGCCAGTCCCAGTCCCGTGCCAGCGCCGCCGGCGTCACCGAAGCGCTGGAACGGGATGAACAATTCCTCGAGGTCGCCCGGCAGCGCCACCGAGGGGACAGCTCCGGAGTCGACGACCCGTAGTTCCCCGCACCTCGACCCGTCGTCCTCCGCGGTGTCCCGGGCCGCCACGGTGATCCGGGCACCGGGGGCGTGGCGGACGGCGTTCTCGACCAGGTTCGCGATCACGCGCTCGACCAGGCCCGCATCGGCGACCACCTGCGCCACCGCCTCCATGTCCTGGACCTCGACCGAACCGGTCGGCACCGCCCGCAGGGCCCCTGGCAGCACGTCCCGCCACCGCGCCGGCCCCAGCACCACGGCGACGGCGCCACCGGTGATCCGGGACAGGTCCAGCAGGTTCTCGACCATGCTCGACAGCTGATCGGCGTAGGCCTCGATGGTGTCCAGCAGTTCCCGCTGCTGCCCGGGGCCGAACCGGGCATGTGGCTGGAGCAGGCTGCTCGCCGCCAGCTTGATCCCGGCCAGCGGGGTGCGCAGGTCGTGGCTGACCGCCTGCAGGATCGAGGTGCGCATCCGGTTGTCCTGGGCGAGCGCCCGGTTCTCGTCCAGGCTGACCGCCAGCCGCTGGCGGTCCCGCACCGCGACCAGCTGCGCGGTGAACGCCCGGAGCAGTCCCCGCTGCTCCGAGGACAGCGCCGGGCCCCAAAGGACCAGCACGGTGCCCTCATCCACCGGTTCCACGACTGCCGCCCCCTCCGGTGACTCCGGGGCGTACCCGACTCCCGCGCGTCGTTCCCATGCCCCCTTCACCACCGTGCGGTCCCCACCCGCCGGGCCGTCCCCGGCGGGACGGACGAACAGTGCCACGCCCTCCGCGCCGAGGACCTCCTGGGCCTGGGCCAGCAGACTGGACACCGGGTCCCGGGCGGCCACGACCACCAGAGCCAGCCGGTTGAGCACCGCCGCCTCGGCCCGGGCCCGCCGCGCCTGCGCCAGCCGCCGCTCCGACAGGTGCACCACCGCCGCCACCGCGGCCGAGACCACCACGAAGCACGCCAGGGAGACCACGGTGGTGGCATCGTGGATGAACAGGGACCCCGTGGGCTGGACCATGAAGTAGTTCAGCAGCAAGGTCGCCCACAGCGCCGCCAGCAGCCCCGGGACGATACCCCCGAGCAGGGCCGCCCCTACCGCCCCAGTGAGCTGCAGCAGCGAGGCCGCGGTCAGGTCACTGCCCCACGCCATCACGCACCACTGCACCATCGCCGGGACCAGGACGGCCACCGCGAAACCCGCCACCACCCGGTTGCGGCGGATATCCCTCAGGGCCAGGGCCTGCAGGACAGCACCGTGGCCCGTCTGCGTCGACATGCCCCAGTCATACCATCCCGACCGGCCCCGGCCCCGGCTCCGGCACGAGGCACGGCCGGTGCAGACACGGGGGAGACTGGTGGTCACGACGCCTCCACCCCCCCGTTCCGGCCACTCCGGAGACCTCCGGCCTGGCCGTCGTGGACTCCGCTGCCGCTTCGGTCTCCTGCCCGCAGGGCGGCAGGGGCGCGTGCCGGGTCTAGGGCCCGGGGAGCGGGGGCGTCAGTCGTGAATTGCCGGGCGAAGGGGGCCGTGCGGGGGCGTGGTCGACGTGACCGTCGTCCTGGCGGCCGGCCGGGTCCGTCCCGGAGGGCGGTGGGGTCTCCTGTGTGAGGCCGCCGGACCGTGTGGAGGTGCGGCCACCGGGGTAGGCCCCCGGTGAACCGTCGGTCACCACGGCCCGGGTGCCGATGACGGCGCGGGCGACGACAGCCTCCAGGGGGCCCCGACCGAAGCGGCGGGTCCAGAACCAGGCGACGACGGCAGCGACACCCAGGTGCAGGGCGAACCACAGTTCCGGGTCGTGGTAGTGGACCTCGGGGGCCAGGGCGAGCAGGTGTGCGGTGTACAGGGTCAGGGTCATGGATCCCATGGCCGCCAGCGGGGTCAGCCATCGCCCGGCCCGGGCTCCCAGCAGCAGGCAAAAACCCAGCACCACCATGCCGATCCCCAGGCTGGAGGCGATGGCCAGCGGGGCGTTGCTGTGCCCGGTGACGATGGTCAACCACCACCCGGAGGTGCCCGGCAGTACACCGGTGCTGTAGGCCAGGGCCTCGTCCAGCTCGTCGGGGGACAACCCGTCGCTGTCCAGCAGCGCCTGGTAACCCCCGGCCACGCGCAGCAACAGGGCCGAGAGCAGCTGGGCGCCCAGGGCCACGAGCGCTCCGGTGCCGGCGATGATGGCCTGGGTCCGGGGGCTGCGCAGGTTCAACCGGCCCAGGGCCAGGCCGGTGAGGATGTAGGCCAGGTACGGCACCGCGGGGTACACACCCGTGAGCAGCAGCTCGGAGGCGGTCCCCAGCGGTTCGGTGAACACGGTCACCAGGGTGTGGTTGTAGTCCGAGGACTCCGGCAGCACCGGTTCCAGCTTCTGCATCAGCACGGGGCCGGTGAGGGCGAAGACCGCCGCCGCCCCGAACAGGGTCCGAGCCGAGAGGTGCAGGAAGGGGAGGGCCAGCAGGAAGAACACCGCGTAGTAGACCAGGATCCCGTAGGCCGGCGGGTCCCAGGGCAGGATGGCCGCCACCACCAGGCCGATGAGCCCGACCAGCCCGGCCCGCACCGCCAACCCGGCCCGGTTCGCGTGCATCCGACGGCCCCGGTGCGGGGTGGCCCCGCCGGTGGACAGGGCCAGTCCGACCCCTGCCAGCAGTGCGAACAGCGCGGCCGAGTTGCCGTTGACGAGGGAGAACACCAGGGTCGGCTCGTGGGTGACCTCATCGGTTTCGGGCAGGATGTGGGCGGCCATCAACCCGATCAGCGCCAGACCGCGGGCGGCGTCCACCCCGACCAGCCGTTTCCTGGGCTTGATCTTCGTGGTCGCACGGGGATCCGCGACCACTTCTCGTGAGACGTCGTGTGCACTCATCATGGTTCCTCGTCTTAGCCGGTCGGGGGGGTCTGACATGGCTCGAAGCATTACTGGCCTGGTGTCCAGAACACCCGGCGTGGGTTGTTCTGAGGTGTGCCGCGGCTGTGACCACGCTGTGATCGGTCGCCCCGGTGGTCGTCGGGTGGCTCTCGGTGCCCCTCCTTGTGCTGACCGGGGGACACAGAATCCTGGGACCCTTCCAGCCTTCGATGCGGACATGGCGGGACCTGTGCGGGAACCTCACGTTTTGATGACGGTTCATCGCACCGGGTCCCGCCCCGCACTCGCCTTCGGAACGGTGCGCGCCCGCCCTGAAGGCCCGGCGCTGGGGTCGCCGGGCGCCGGGGCACGCTCACCGGGCCGTGGTGAGCGAACGGGTCCTCGGACGCAGGAGGATCCGCCGGTCAGTCACAATGACTGCAGCAACCCCTGAGGATGAGGCGGTGTCACCGGGGCCGCAGGGGTGCGGGCGTGAAGGAGTGCTGATGTCTGCAAGTCAAACCGGGCGCGTGCTCGTGGTCGACGACGAGCCCACCTTGGTGCGCATGGTCGAGAAGTACCTGCTCACCGCCGGGCTCGAGGTCGCGACGTGCCAGGACGGAGCCGAGGCGGTGCAGGCGGTCCGGGACTTCGACCCGGACGTGCTCGTGCTCGACTTGGGACTGCCCGGGCTGGACGGACTGGAGGTGTGCCGTCAGGTGCGCACCTTCTCCACCTGCCATGTGCTGATGCTCACCGCGCGCGACGATGAGATGGACAAGATCATTGGCCTCTCCATGGGAGCCGACGATTACATGACCAAGCCGTTCAGCGCGCGGGAACTGGTCGCCCGGATCCAGGCCCGGTTGCGGCGGCTCCACCACCTGGACACGGCCCCGGCGCCCCCGCCCGGACCGGAGGCCACCGTGACCCGGGTCGGAGCCTTGGTGGTGGACCGGGCTGGGCGCCGGGTCTGTGTGGACGGCGCGGCGGTCGAGGTGACGCGGATCGAGTTCGACCTACTGCTGGCCCTGGTGGAACGCCCCGGTCAGGTGCTCAGCCGCCGCCAACTGGTGCAGACGATCTGGAATACCGAGTGGATCGGGGAGGAGCACGTGGTGGACGTGCACGTGGCCCGGCTGCGGAAGAAACTGCGGGACCGGGCGGGCGCGCCGCGGTTCATCGAGACGGTCCGTGGGATCGGCTACCGGATGGGAGATGGCCGGTGAGCGCCGCGGTTCCGGCCCCGGGGAGATCTTGGCACCCCTTGACGGTGCGGCTGATCCTGGCCCAGGTTGCGGTGCTGGCGATGGGTCTGGCGTTGGTGCTGTGGGCTGTGGTGGGTCTGGGGCCGTCCATGTTCCATGACGTGCTGGTGGCGAACCATCATGCCCATGAGGCCGAGATGGTCGGCCAGGTCCACATGCAGGAGGCGTTCCGGACGGTCAGTCTCAGCGGACTGCTCATCGGTGGCCTGCCGGCCCTGGGCATCGCGGTGGGGCTCAGCCTCTACCTGTACCGCACGATCGGCCGCTCCCTGACCCGTTTTTCCACCGCGGCCCGTCAGGTGGCCTCGGGTGACTATCGGGTGCAGCTGGGCCCGCCCCGGCTGGGACCCGAGTTCGACGCCCTGGCCTCCTCGTTCAACGACATGGCCGCCCGGCTCGAGGCGGTGGACTCCACGCGGCGCCAGATGCTGGCCGACCTGGCCCACGAGATGCGCACCCCGCTGGCCAGCATCAAGGTCCACGTCGAGGGCGTCGAGGACGGGGTGGTGGATTTCGACCAGGAGACCACCGGAGTCCTGTACTCCCAGATCGGCCGGCTGGAGCGCCTGGCCGGGGACATCCGGCAGCTCACCCGGGCCGAGGAAGGCCTGGTGGACCTGCGTCTCGCCAGACAGCACCCGGCCACGGTGATCGCCGAGGCCCTTGCTGCCGTCCAGCAGCAGGCCGCCGCCCGGGACATCACCCTGGCCACCGAGTCCTCGGGCCCGGTGCCCGAGCCGGTGCCCATGGACCGCGGACGGATCGGCCAGGTGCTGGCCAATCTGCTGGCCAACGCCCTGCGCCACACGCCTGTCGGGGGCACGATCACCGTGCACACCCACGACGCCCCCGAGGCGGTGACCATCGCCGTGACCGACACCGGGGAGGGCATCGCGCCGGAGGATCTCCCGCACGTGTTCAACCGGTTCTACCGGGCCCGCACGGGCCGGGAGGCCGGTCCCGGGTCCGGGCTGGGGCTGGCCATCAGTCGTGCCCTGGTGCAGGCCCACGGCGGCACCCTGCAGGCCCACAGTCCCGGCCCCGGGCAGGGCTCGAGCTTCACCCTGCAGCTACCCCGGACCTGACGGTCCGCTCATCCCCCGACGGTTCGGCCCCGGGAGACCGGCCCAGCGCTCCCACCAGCGGGGCACGTCCGGCCGGGAGGTGCATCCCGGACGGGTGTCCGCATCGCCACGGGGCGTGTAGACGCCACATCCACCCGGGTCCTCTCCTCGGCAACCCCAGGGCACCGTGCTGCTGGGCCAGCCGGGCCAGCCGGGCCGCCCGGGGGGCCGCAGCCATCACACCGTCGGGTGACGCGGCCGGTGGAGGCACAGACGAGGGCCCGGTCGGCCAGGACGGAATGTCATCGAACCGTGAGACCGGCGTAAGCGTGGCTCAACGTCCGCCCCGGAGAGTGGAAGCACACCGCGAGCCCGGACTGTACCGACCCTGGAGAAGAGCCATGACGCCCGCCACCTGTCCGCAGCAAATGGAGACCGCACCGATGGTGGACCAACTCGTGGAGCTGGAAACCATCTGCGACCTGAAGGTCGCGCTCCGACATCTCGATGGTTTCCTCGTGTACCTCCGCGCGGACGTCGACGTCATCGCCGGGGGCGGCAGTCCGCATGACCCTCTCGTGGGTCGACCGGACGTAGGCCTCGCAGGGTCTGGCTCGGGGCGACTGGGGTTCGGCAGGTGGGCCGTAGAGGTGTACCTCACTGCAGGCCGCGAAGGAACCTCGATCACACTGCGCGCCCTCGGTCATGACGCGGCATGCCGCGCCGCCAACGGAAGGCGCTCGACCATCTTCCTGGCCAGAAGCGTCAAGACGATGGACATCCTCGCTCGTTTCCTTCGAGTCATGGATGAGGAGGCTCGGATGCAGCGGTTGGGCCGTCCGTGACAACACCCAGCCCCCCGGAGGGCTGAGTACGGCGACGGCAGGGGCACTGCGCGGGGTCGATCACGTCAACGCGGGTGAGGGCCTGGGCACCGGTGTCCGCCGCGCACCATGTCGTCGGACACTGTCGGGCGCTGTCGGACGCTGTCGGGCGATGGATCGGCGTGCGGTGAGAATCGTCAGGTGCTGCCCGGCTCGTGCGCCCAGCTTCATGGAACCTTCATGGACGAGTCCTTGAGGTGATCGATGCCCGGGACCTACGGTCGGACGTGTGGCGGGCTGGCGTTGACCGGTTCGTCGTTCATGGACATCACGGAAGGAACATGTCATGACCCATCACGTGAGCTCGATGCTTCAGACCTACCCGAAGGACCTGGGCACCATCGACCGGCAGAAGCTGGCCGAGTGCATCGAGGCCTGTTTCGAGTGCGCCCAGACGTGCACGGCGTGTGCCGATGCCTGCCTGGCCGAGGACATGGTCGCGGACCTGAGGCAGTGCATCCGGCTCAACCTGGACTGTGCCGATCTCTGCATCGTCACGGGCCGGGTGCTGTCGCGGCAGACCGGGACCAACGCGGAGACCGTCCGGGCCCTGCTCGAGGCCTGCCGCGCGGCGTGCAAGGGATGCGGGGACGAGTGCGCCTCCCACGGGAGCATGCACGAGCACTGCAGGGTCTGTGCCGAGGCCTGCCGTCGGTGCGAACAGGCCTGCGCGGACCTGCTGGCAACCCTCGGCTGACGGGACCGGGCGCCCGCGCAGGCCGGGCGGCCACCACGACGACGGGACCGGACAAGGCATGCGCGAACCGGCCGTGTCCCGCTGATTGACGGCCGGGCCACACCCCGCCGATCGTTATCACGAGAGGAATTGACCGATGACCTACACCCATGCCATCACCGTCGACCTGTCCTATCAGGACGCCGTCGAGCGCACTCGCGAGGCACTGTCCGAACAGGGCTTCGGCATCCTGACAGAGATCGACGTCCGGGCCACGTTCGAGAAGAAGCTGGGGGCCGAGGCCGCCGAGGCGGTCGGCGACTACGTGATCCTGGGTGCCTGCAACCCCGGTCTGGCCAGCAAGGCACTGGCGGCCGAACCGGAGATGGGTGCGCTCCTGCCGTGCAACGTGGTGGTCCGCCGAGCCGCCGGTGCGAGGGCGACCACGGTGGAGGCCATCGACCCACAGACCATGGTCACCCTGAGCGGGAGCGGTCCCGTCCAGGAGGTGGCCGACGACGCCGGCACCCGGTTGCGGTCGGTGCTGGAGTCCCTGCGCGCCCGCGACGGGGGCCTGCAGGGCACACCCTAGGGAACGGAACCACACGAGCGAGGAGAACGTCATGATGTGGGGCGACGGCATGGGCTGGGCGATGGGCTGGGCCTGGCTGTTCTGGATCCTGCTGATCGTCGGGGTAGTCGTGCTGGTGATCCTCCTCGTCCTGGTGCTGGTCCGCGGGGGCCCGGGCGCGGGCCGCCCGGACGGGCCGCGCACCCCGCCGGCCGGTGCGGCGACGTCCAGGGCCCGGGAGATCCTCGAGGAGCGCTACGCCCGCGGGGAGATCAGTGCCGAGGAGTTCCACGAACGCCGGCGCACCCTGGAGGGAGAGACGCCGTGAGCCAGCCCACCCGGCGGCAGGTGATCGGGTGGGGACTGGCCGGCGCCACGATGACCGCGGTCGGTGCCATCGGGCTGTGGCAGGGGCGCCGTCCCCAGGGCGCGCCTCGTTCTCCGCGGATCCGTCCGACGACGGACGGATCCGCCGCAGGGGACGGGACCGGTCCGGGGGCATGGGCCGAACCACAGGTGCTCGCCAGTGCCGACGGAGTGCTGGAGCTCGGCCTGGAGGCTGCACCGACCACCGTCACGATCGATGGCCGGTCCGCCAGCGTGTGGACCTTCAACGGTTCGCTCCCGGGCCCCACCGTGGAGGTCTCCGCCGGGGACACCCTGCGGATCCGCATGAGCAACCGCCTGGCCGGACCCACCAACCTCCACGTCCACGGCCTGCACGTCTCCCCCCGGGGAGCCGGCGACGACCCCTTCGTGACGATCGCCCCGGGGGAGGCCCACGACTACGAGTTCGTCCTGCCGGACGACCATCCGCCCGGAACCTATTGGTACCACCCGCACCACCACGGCCACGTGGCCGAGCAACTCGCGGCCGGCCTGTACGGGGTGATCATCGTCCGGGACACGCAACCGGTGCCGGTCACGCGCGAACGCGTCCTCGTGGTCTCCGACCCCCTGCTCACGGCCGACGGGGACCTCGCGGAGCCGTCGCCGAGGGAGCGGATGATGGGGCGGGAAGGCCGGCAGGTGCTGGTCAACGGCCAGGTGCGGCCGCGACTCGAGGCCGCACCGGGGGAGCGTGAGCGCTGGCGGATCGTCAATGCCTGCCCCTCCCGTTTCCTGCGCCTCAGGCTGGAGGGCCAGACGATGCTGCTGCTGGCCCGGGACCAGGGCCGGCTGCGCGAACCCGTGGAGACCTCGACGGTCGACCTGGCGCCGGGCAACCGGGCGGAGATTTTGGTCGAGGCCACCGAGGGCACCTCCACGCTCGTGGCCGCCCCCGTGGACCGCGGGGCGATGCCCGGGATGATGGGCGGGAGGCGTCCCGGGGGTGGCGGACCCCTGGAGCTGTTGCGCCTGGAGGTCGGCGGGAAACCGGTCGACCGGCGCGGTGCGGTGGAGGCGGTGCCGGAACCGCGGGACCTGCGGGGGGAAGACGTGGCCCGACGGCGCACCCTCGACTTCGCGATGGGCGGTATGGGAGGGGGGATGATGGGCAACGGTGCCATGATGTCCTTCACCATCAACGGCCAGGAGTTCGACGCCGAGCGCACCGACGTCAGCGTGCGCGCCGGAGATGTCGAGGAATGGACCCTGGTCAACTCCTCGCCCATGGATCACCCGGTCCACCTGCACGTCTGGCCCGTCCAGGTGATCGACGACGGCGACGGCGCGCAGGACGAGCCCCGCTGGGCCGACGTCGTGAACGTCCCGGCCTTCGGGCAGGTGAGGGTCCGCGTGGCCTTCGGGGACTTCACCGGCCGCACCGTGTTCCATTGCCACATCCTCGACCACGAGGACCTCGGCATGATGGGCACGATCGAGGTGGCCTGAACCCGTCGAGCCGCCTCTCCGGGATCCGCGCCCCGCCGCCGTCGGCCGGGGCGCGGACCGGATCAGAGGGAGTCGAGCATCGTGCGCATCTGCGCGATCTCCGCCTGCTGGGCGTCGATGACCTCCTGGGCCAGCGCCTGTGCCTGCGGGTTCTGGCCGGTCTCGACCTGCTCCCGTGCCATCTCCACGGCACCCTCGTGATGGGTGGTCATCTGTTCCAGGTACAGGCGGGCGGCCTCGGTGCCCTGGGCCTGATCCAGCCGGCGCATGTCCTCGTCGCTCATCATGCCGGTCATCCCGGAGCCTGTCCCCGCGCCATGGTCCATGCCCTCCACCTCGGCCTCTGAGGCTGCGCTGGCACCCCAGGTGTCGAGCATGGTGTGCATCCGGTCGATCTCCGGGCCCTGGGCGTCGATGACCTGTTGCGCGAACTCCGTCACCTCGGCCGGGATGTCGGTCTTGCCCAGCAGCATCTCGCTCATCTCCACGGCCTGCTGGTGGTGGGGGATCATCATCTGGGCGAACATGACGTCGGCGTCGTTGTGCTCTGCCGAGACCTCCCCGGTCGAACCCGAGGCGGTGCGGGTGGGGGTCGGTGAGGCCTCCGCCGCCGAGGTGGTCGGTGTCGAGGTGGTGCCCGTACCACCGCTGGTGTCGGTGCCGCCGCAGGCCGTCAGGGCCAGGGCCGCGGTCAGGGCCAGGCCGGTCAGGGTGGTGGTGCGCTTCATGGGAGTGGTTCTCCTTCGTGGTGGGGGGTGGGTCAGTGGGTGGCAGCCCGGACGGCCCGCCGGTCGGCGTGCCGGTCCTGGGCGCCGAGTGGGGCCAGATGGGCGGGGTCGAGGGTGATCCGGCGCAGCAGCTGGGCGTTGAGGGCCACCACGATGGTGGAGGCCGACATCAGGATCGCGCCGACCGCGGGGGAGAGCACGAACCCGAACGGGGCGAGCAGGCCGGCGGCCAGCGGGACGGAGATGACGTTGTAGCCGGCGGCCCAGACGAGGTTCTGGATCATCTTGCGATAGCTGGCGTGGGAGAGCTCGATCATCGACAGCACGGCACGGGGGTCGTTGCCGGCCAGGACGACGCCGGCCGATTCCATGGCCACGTCGGTCCCGGCGCCGATGGCGATGCCGACGTCGGCGCGGGCCAGGGCCGGGGCGTCGTTGACGCCGTCACCGACCATGGCCACGCTCAGTCCGCGGACCTGCAGGTCGGTGACCTTGGTGTCCTTGTCCTGGGGGAGGACCTCGGCGAAGACCTCGTCGATGCCCAGGTCCGCCCCCACGGCCCGGGCGACCTGGGTGGCGTCGCCCGTGATCATGGCCACCGTGACCCCCCGGTCCTGCAGCGCCTTCACGGCGGCCCGGGACTCCGGACGGACCTGGTCCTCCACGGCCAGGGCCCCGATGACCTCACCGTCGGCCACCACGTGCAGCACCCCGGCGCCGCGGTCAGTCCAGGACCGCGCGGTCTCGGCGATCTCCACGGGGGTGTCCACCCCGTACTCGCGCAGCATGTTCGGCCCACCGACGAGCACCTCCGCCCCGTCCACGATGGCGCGCACCCCGCGGCCACTGGCCGCGGTGAAGCCGGTACCGCGCAACCGCTGGGCGGAGGCCTCCGGGTGCGCGGTGGCGGCGGTGACGATGGCACGGGCGACCGGGTGCTCGCTGTCGGCCTCGGCCGCCGCGGCGACCGCCAGCAACCGCGCCTCGGAGACACCTGGCATCGGGGCGGTGCCGGTGACCGCGTGGGCACCCTCGGTCAGGGTGCCGGTCTTGTCGAAGAGCACCACGTCGATGGTGCGCATCCGTTCCAGGGCCAGCCGGTCCTTGATCAGCACCCCCGAGGCCGCCGCCTTCTCGGTGGAGATGGCGATGACCAGCGGGATGGCCAGGCCCAGGGCGTGCGGGCAGGCGATGACCAGCACGGTCACCGTCCGGGTCACGGCGTCGTCGGGACTGCCCAGCACGGTCCAGACGATGGCGGTGAGGATGCCCGCGACCAGGGCGAACCAGAACAGCAGGGCCGCCGCCCGGTCGGCGAGGGCCTGGGCGCGGGAGGAGGACTCCTGGGCGTCGGCCACCATCCGCTGGATACCGGCCAGGGCGGTGTCGGCTCCGATGGCCTCGACGCGGACCCGGACGGAGTTGTCGGTGGCCACGGTGCCGGCGACCACGGTCTCACCCTCACCGCGGGAGACCGCCTGGGACTCCCCGGTGATCATCGACTCGTCGAACTCCGCGGCCCCCTCCACGATCTGTCCATCGGCGGGGACTCGGGACCCGGAGCGGACCAGGACGGTGTCCCCGACCGACAGGTCGGCGATGGGCACCGTCACGGTGTCCCCGTCCACGATCTTCTCGGCCTCGTCCGGCAGCAGCGCGGCCAGGGCGTCCAATGCCGAGGAGGCCGCGCCCAGGGCGCGCATCTCCATCCAGTGTCCCAGCAGCATGATGGTCACCAGCAGGGCCAGCTCCCACCAGAAGTCCAGGTCGAACCCGCCGATCCCCAGGGTGGTCACCCAGGACGCCACGAAGGCGACCGTGATGGCCAGGGCGATCAGCAGCATCATCCCCGGTTGGTGGGAGCGCAGCTCGGTCAGCCCGCCCTTGAGGAACGGGGCGCCGCCGTAGATGAAGATCACCGTGCCCAGCACCGGAGCGATCCAGGCCGAACCCGGGAACTGGGGGAGGTGGTAGCCCAGCAGGTGGGCGACCATCGGGCTGAAGATCACCACCGGGATCGACAGGATCAGGGACCACCAGAAGCGGTGCTTGAACATGGCCACGCTGTGCCCGGCGTGCTGGCCGTGGGAGTGGACCTGGTGTTCCTCGTCCACTGCCGAATGCGGGAGCCCCTGCGGCATCGCCTGGCCATGGGTGTCGTGGCCCCCGTGACCGGCATGCTCTCCATGCCCGGTATGACCGGCGTGCTCGTCCGGGCCGTGGTGATGGGCGGGACTCATGGCGTTCCTTCCACTCGGCGGCGGACCAGCCGAGATGATGGGCGGTGGGTCGGACAGTGCGGACGGTGTCGCCGGAGACCGCGCGGCTGGCGGACTCAGCGACGGTGGGTCTCGGACTCCTTCCCGGGGTTGCCCCGCTGGTCACCCTGCGAGGCCTGACACGTCCGGTATATACCCCCCTGGGGTATGTTGCAAGGTGTGACGGTTCCTGGTTCGCCGCGGGTGGAATCGGCGGAGAGAGGCAGCGTGAGGGTGAAGGCGGCCCCGCGCCCGGTCCCGTCCGAACGGGCGGTCAGGGCGCCGCCATGGGCCTCGACCAGGGCCCGGGAGATGGCCAGGCCGACCCCGGAACCGCCGCGGTCACGGTCTCGGGCGGAGTCCCCCCGGTAGAAGCGCTCGAAGACGTGGGGCAATTGCTCGGCGGTGATGCCGTCCCCGGTGTCGGAGACGGTGATGCTCGCCCGGCCCGTGGAGTCCAGGTCCGTGCTCAGCACGACACGGCCGCCGGCCGGGGTGTGGCGCAGGGCATTGGCGAGCAGGTTGTCCAGTACCTGGCCTATCCGATCCCGGTCCGCGATGACGAACGCCTCATGTCGGACCTCGACGAGGAGATCGACCCCCTTGGCCACGAAGGCCTCGTGATGGGCCTCGGCGGCGGCGTGGGCCAGTGGCACGATCCCCCGGCGGGCACGGTCCAGGTCGAGGTGTCCCTCCTCGGCCCGGGAGACCTCGTGCATGTCCTCGACCAGTCGGGCCAACCGGGTCAGTTGGTCGGCCATCACCGTCCCCGTCGCCGTGTTCCACTCCGCGACCCCGTCGTGGAGGGCGTCGAGGTAGACGGCGAGCACGGACACGGGGGTGCGCATCTCGTGGGCCAGGTCCGAGATCAGGCGACGACGGGTCCGCTCGGTGCCGTCCAGCCGTTCGGCCATGGTGTTGAAGGCCGCAGAGACCGCATCGACCTCCACTCCGGCATCCGTGGACGGGACCCGCGTGCTGTAGTGACCGGCGGCCATCGAGGCCGCAGCGGAGGTGAGGGCGTCAAGGGGCCTGCGGATCCGGCGGGCGAACAACCAGGCCACCGCCGTGGCCAGGGCCAGGGCGGTGGCCAGGCCGGCGCCCAAGGCCCACAGGGTGGCGTCGCGATAGGCGTTCTCCACGTGCAGCACCTGGCTGGGATCAGGAGCCACGTCGGCGCGGAGCAGGTGGTCATGGAACACCGCGGGGCCGATGATCAGGGCGACCAGGACGGCCGCCAGGATACTGGCGGCCACCACGAGCAGTTGCGCGAGGAAGAACCGGGCCGCCAAGCCCCGGGCGCGATCGGGTCTGCTCACCGGTGCACCATCCGGTAACCCACCCCGCGCACGGTCTCGACGTAACGGTTCGGGTCGGCTCCGAGCTTGCGGCGCATGTTCCCCAGGTGCACGTCCACGATCCGCTCGTCCCCCACCCACGCCGGATCCCAGACCAGGTCGATCAGCGCCCGACGGGAGAGGGCCTCCCCGGGGCGGGTGGACAGGACCGCCAGCAGATCGAACTCGGTGCGGGTCAACCCCACCGGCCTCCCGCCCACGCGCACCTCGTGGGCCGCGAGATCCACGAGGAGGTCCCCGAAGGACCGCACCGCCTCCGGGTGGCCCAGGGTGGTACGGGGCCTGCGCAACACCACCGCCACCCGGGCGACCAGCTCCCGCACGCTGAAGGGCTTGGTCAGGTAGTCGTCGGCGCCCACCCCCAGGCCCTCCAGTTTGTCATGCTCCTGACCGCGAGCGGTCAGCATCACCACATAGCACTGGGAGAAGGCCCGCAACCGTCGGCACACCTCGATCCCGTCCATCCCGGGCAGGCCCAGTCCAGCACGACCACGTCGGGGTCCTGGGCCCGCACCGCCTCCAGGGCCTCCGGGCCGGAGTGGACGGTCGAGACGTCATGGCCGGCCCGCTGTAGATACGAGGCGACGATCTGCGCCAGGGCCTTCTCATCATCCACCACCAGAACTCGCCCCACGGCAGACTCAGCGACAGGGTTCACACCCTCAGTGTGCCTCGTCGTCCTTCCGTGACCGCCGCTGGAGCGGTGTGGAGCCCCGATCTTGTCCACACCTTCAAATCAGCCAGCAGGTTCTCGCGGGAGACGATGGACCCCCGCCTCGGTGTGCGGTAAGCGAATGATCCTGGGCGGCAGTGCCCCGCTCGTCCTCCTTCCGTGGACGATGGACGCGGTGGTCCGGCCTGGAGGTGCCGGAGGGATCAGGCGTCGATCACCAGGTCGGTCCGGGCGGTGGAGCAGCAGGGCAGGAACTTCCCTGCATCGATCTCTCGTTGACGGATCCCGCCCTGGTGGTTCATCTCGACCTCGCCGGAGAGCTTGACCACCTTGCAGGAGCCGCACATTCCCTCCTTGCAGTTCGCCCCGATCCTCACACCCGCACGCTGGGCCACCTCGAGGATGTGGTCGGCGGGGTCGATGCGCACATTGACCCCGGTGCGCATGAAGGACAGGGTGAGGCTTCCCGTGCCGACCGTGTCGAAGCCCGAGGCGTCGACGGTCTCGGCCTCCGTCTCCACATCGGGACCGCCGTCGGGACGTGAGGTCTCCGGGTCGGCGGCCTCCAGCGGCAGCCCTGCTGCCTCCAGGGTCCCCTCGGCGTCATAACCCGGCTCGTAGAGCTCGAACGCGGCGGGCTGGCTGTCGTAGTAGTCCTCGGCGGAATCGGCGATCTCCTCGGCGATCTCCTCGGCAATGTCCGCTGCCAGCGCGACCTCCGCCTGGTATTCAAGGAGCGTCTGGCGGTCTCCCGAGAAGAACTCCATGTGGATGGAGGTGTCGTCGACACCGACCTTCTTGAGGAGCTCAGCGGCGGTGTTGAGATAACCCTCTGGTCCGCAGGCATAGACCTGGCGGCCGTTGGCGTCGGGAGCGACCTCCTCGAGCATGGCCGACGACAGCCGTCCGGTGAGCCATTCCCAGCCCTCGGGCGTGTTGCGGTCGCCCAGGGACCAGAAGACCTTGATGCGCGGGTCCACGGAGGCGATGTAGGCCAGCTCCTGGTGGAAGGCATAACCGCCGGCCACCGCTCCGTGGTACAACACCACGACGTCGGCCTGCCCGGGCAGGGAGTGGATGGTCCGCACCATCGACATGATGGGGGTGATACCCGCGCCGGCGGCCAGCAGGAGATATCGTGCCCGCCGGTCGGCGTCAGGCAGGTGGAATGCCCCCACGGGGCCGAGCATCTCCAGGACGGTGCCGGGTCTGACGTTCTCGTGGACCCACGGTGACACGAGTCCCGTGGGGTCGCGCTTGACGGAGATGTCGAAGGTCCACGGTCGCGTGGGTGAGCTGGACAGCGAGTAGCTGCGGTCCGCAGGGTCCTGGTCCGCGCCGTTCACCGGAAAGGCGACGTTGACGTACTGGCCAGGACGGAACGCCAGCGGCGCCCCGTCGCAGCGGCGGAAGACGAAGGTCATCATGTCACCGGCCTCGGGAATGACCTCGACGCATTCGGCCATGAACTCCTGGGGATGCCAGGGGCCCAGGGCGCGGGCGGCGCCTGCGGGCCCCTCGGTGGTGGCCATCACCCGGTTCCACGGCATCTCCAGGCCGCGGATGCGCTGTGGTTCCACGGTGGCCGTTCCCGTGACGAGGTCGGTCATGCCAGGTGCTCCTGCACGCGCTGCACGTACCAGTTGATGAACGCCTCGACCTGGTACTCGCTCTTCATGTACGGTCCGGGCTGGTAGGCGGGGCTGCCGGCGCCCTGCTGGCACAGCTCCACGAACGCCTTGTCCTGCAGGTTGGTCTGCTTCCAGGTGTAGGTGAGTTTGTCCAGGTCGTAGTCGACGCCCTCCTCGGCGTCGTCAGCCACCAGCCAGGTGGTGCGGACCAGCGTCTGGTGCTCGTTGATGGGGAAGACACCGAACGTGATGACGTGGTCCCCGAGGAAGTGGAACCAGCTGTTGGGCTGCAGGTGCATCGAGCAGCGGCCCAGACGGAAGTCCCGCAAGTCCCCGAGCAGCTTCTTGGACAGCCGGCGGCCGTCGGGGGAGAAGGATTCGCCGTCACCGTCGAGCGATTCACGGGAGATGCGGATGCCCGCGATGCGCGTGTCCAGCTCCTCGACGACCTCGTACGGAAGACCGTAGCGGCGGCAACGCTCCTCGAGTGATGACTGTGCTTCCTTGTTGCGGTCCCACACCTCCTCGAGATGGGGCGGGATCAGGCCCTCCGTGAGGCCCCAGGTGGGAAAGAGGGAACAGGCGAGCTCCGGGTGACCGTCGCAGTGGTAGCACTCACGGTTGTTCTCCATGACGAGCTTCCAGTTGCCCTCTTCGACGATGTTCTGCTGGTAGGCGATCTTCGTCTTCGACAGGTCGTGCGGTGCGAGGTAGGGCTCGAAGATCTTCGAGGTGTCGTCGAAATCCGTCGGCGGCTCATCCGCGATGCAGACGAAGATGAGTCCGGCGACCACGCGGCTGTGGGCGCGCTTGAGGCCGAAGCAGCCCTTGTCGAACGTCGTTTCCCCCGGGGCCGAGGCATGGATGAGGTCGCCGTTGGGGGAGTAGGTCCAGGAGTGATAACCGCAGACCAGGTTTCCCGTGGTCCCCGCGGGGTCGGTCAGGACGCGGGCGCCGCGGTGGCGGCACACGTTGTGCAGGACGTTCACGCCGCCGTCGTCGTTGTGCAGCACGATCAGGGAGTAGGGACCGTAGTCCACGGTGACGTAGTCACCCGGTTCCGGGAGTTCGGCGATGCTGGCCGCGAAGATCCAGTGCCGTCCGAAGATGGCCTGCATGTCGATGCTGAAGATCGTCGGATCCGTGTAGAAGGGTGCGTCGAGGGAGTATCCGGCGCGCCGGAACTCGAACAATTCCGCGATCTCCGCCAACTGCTCGGCGGGCACGGAAGACGCGAGCTTTCCACGTGCTGTGGGGGACACGTTCACTGGAGCAGACATGTGGTTCCTCCCGGGAGGGTTCGGTGAGTGGGGGATCCGTCGGCACCCCGCTGGGGCGCAACCGGTGTGGTCGAGACGTCCTATATGTGAGATTAGGCACATCCGCTCTGCGGTAAAAGCGCAAGATCGTGGAGATAACCGTGCACAATATGTGCATGATCGATGCACGTCTCGTCACCCTCCGGGTGTTCGCCCGCTGTGGCACCATCGGCGCGACCGCGGAGCTCACGGGGTACTCCCCCTCCGCCGTCTCCGCGCAACTGAGGGGCCTCCAGCGCGAACTGGGAATGCAGCTGCTCACGAAGGACGGGCGAGGGGTGAGACTGACCGCCACGGGCCGGTTCCTCGTGACCGGTTCGGACACCCTGATCGCGGAGTGGGAGAGCCTGCGCACCGCGGCCATGCAGGCCGGTGACCAGATGCCGTCTCATTTCGGCCTCGGCGGATTCTCCTCGGCGGCCGCCCAGCTGCTGGCACCCCTGGCCGCCACCCTGCGCGCCTCACGCCCCCTGATGGAGGTGCAGGTGCTCGAGGCCGACCCGGCCCGCTGCTTCGACCTGTTGGTCGCAGAGCGCATCGACCTGGCGGTCATCGTCGCCATGCAGTCCGACACCCATGCCGAGGACGATCCGCGCTTCGAGCAGACGGTCCTGCTGGACGATCCCCTGGACGTGATCATCCCCGCCGACCACCCGTTGGCATCGCGGGCCACGGTGACGCTCGAGGAGCTGGCGTCGGAACCGTGGATCACCGAGGCCGCCGGCTCCACCTACCATTCGCTGTTCACCGCGGCGTTCCGCGCCGTCGGCGTGACGCCGCGCATCGCCCATGAGGCCGTCGAGTGGGAGACCCAGATCGCCTTCGTCGGTGCGGGGCTGGGCGTGGGACTGCTGCCGCGACTGGCGCCGCTGCGAAGTGCCGAGAACGTCGTCCGGCTGCGCCTGACCGGCCGGGGTAAGCCTGCGCGCCGCATCGTCGCCGCGGCGCGCCGGGGCAGCATCACCTCACCGCTGATCCAGGAATCGCTCGGCATCCTCCGGGTCAGCGCCGATCGAATCCTCGCCGGTCGGCCGGCAGACGATCTCTGACACCGGGAGGCAGTTCGAACACCCGCCGGGCGGCGTGACCAGGGATGGAAGGGCGCGAGCGAGGACGAAGGCGTCGGCACCCGGTTACACAGCGAGTGGCTGGGCCCGCACCGGGCCCAGCCACCTGCCCTGGGGAAGGGCTCCAGCTCAGAAAGAGCCGCCTGCTAGCTGCTCCCGGGTTCCGCGCGCCGGGCCTCGACGATGGGCATGCTCCCCGAGGGAGTCGCTCCGAGACATGCCGACTCCGAGCACCGCTCGGCGCAGTCGTGCTTGGTGACGAGGTCGAACTGCGCACCACCGTGCTGTTCCACGCCCGTGCGTATGGCCCGCTCCACGACCGACGTGGCCAGGCGGCGCCTCAAGGAGAGGGGGTCCCGGCGCAGGTCCTTGGTGAGGGCGAAGCAGAGCAGCATCATGACGATGACGAACGGTAGCGCTGCCACGATGGTGATGCGTTGCAGCCCGGCCAGGGCTTCCGAGGGCTCATCACCGCCGGCCAGCAGCATGACCGCGGCCACGGCGCCGGTGAGGCAGCCCCAGAAGATGACCACTCCGCGGCGGGGGTGTTCGGCTCCGTTGGAGCTGAGCGAACCCATCACGATGGACGCCGCGTCGGCACCGGTGATGAAGAAGATGGCGACCAGGACCATGGCCAGGGCGATGACGGCAGTGGTGGCCCAGTCAGGCATGCTCAGGTTCTTGACGAGGTCGAAGAGTGCTCCGTCGAAGTTGACGGACGGTGCCCCGTCGACCATGGTCACCAGGCCGGGCGCACCCTCCTGGTCGGCCTCCTGCTGGACGTGGAAGGCGGCGCCGCCGAAGACGGCAAACCAGACCACGCTGACGACACTGGGCACAAGCAGCACTCCGGTGACGAACTGGCGGATGGTGCGGCCGCGGCTGATGCGGGCGATGAAGAGTCCGACGAACGGGGTCCAGGAGATCCACCACGCCCAGTAGAAGATGGTCCAGCTGGTCATCCAGCTGCGCAGCGACTCATCGCCGACCGCTTCCGTCCGGGACGACATCTCGGCCAGGTCGCGGGCGTAGTCGCCGATCGCGGAGGGGATCAGGTTGAGGATGAACAGTGTGGGGCCGGCGACGAAGACGATCAGCGCGAGGACGACGGCCAGGACCATGTTGATGTTGGAGAGCCACTGGATGCCGCGGCTGATGCCGGAGACGGCGGAAGCGACGAAGCACAGTGTCAGGACGGCCACGATCACCACGAGCACGGGCGTGCCGACGTCCCCGAACCAACCGTTGGAGGTCAGGCCGCTGCCGATCTGCAGGGCGCCCAGGCCCAGCGACGCGGCGGTCCCGAACAAGGTGGCGAAGATGGCCAGGATGTTGATGAACTTCCCGAGGGGACCCTCGACCCTCCGGACGCCGAAGAGTGAGGTGAAGGCGACGGAGATCAGTTGCCGGCGGCCCAGGCGGTAGGCGCCATAGGCCATGGCGATGCCGACCACCGCATACATGGCCCAGGGATGCAGGGTCCAGTGGAAGATCGAGGTCGCCATGGCGGTCTGGATGGCTTCGGGGGTCCGGCCGTCCACGGTGCCGGGCGGTGGGGAGACGTAGTGGTAGAGCGGTTCGGCCACCCCGTAGAACATCAGCCCGATGCCCATGCCCGCGGCGAACATCATGGCGACCCAGGACACCGTCCGGAACTCGGGTTTCTCGCCGTCCTTGCCCAGCGGGATGTTGCCGAACTTGCCCAGGGCCAGCCAGAGGACGAAGACCACGAAGAGCGAGGCCAGGAACATGAACAGCCATCCCGTGTACTCCATGACCCAGTTGAGAGCACCCGTGGACGTCTCGGACAGGCTGTCGCGTCCCACGAAGCCCCAGACGACGAAGGCGAGGGCGATGACGCCCGTGATGCCGAACGTGACCTTGTCGAGGGTGAGCCTGTGGTTCCGGCGCTCGGCCACTGCCTGCTCGGTCCTGGCATGACGCAGCTCTTCGAGGATCTGCTCGCACTCGACGTCCGACGGGGGGAGCCCACCCTCCTCCTCGTCCGGATCGAGGACAGGGAGGTCTGTGTCTGCCTCACTGGAGGCACTCATGGTTGCCTCGCTCTTCTCCCGGAGTGCTGGTTCCTCGGCACGAGGGACCTCCGCCAACGCATCGTCGGCACGCAACTCATCGGGTGTAGGGGATTGCTGGACGTTCCTGAAAGCCATGTGTGGGTCCTTTGCTCAGTGAGGCATGGTCCTGGCGGCTGCACATGGCCCGCGGGCGTCCCCCCGGACGGAGGGCCGGGGGCCTCGTTCGCTGTGCTGTTCATGCTGTTACCGTCGATGACCGGTTCGGGGGCACGAGGCGCGATGATCATGCGGCTCGCCGGGTCATTGCCTCTGGTCAGTCGAAGACGACGGTGCGGTTGCCGTCGAGCAGGACGCGGTGCTCGGCGTGCCAGCGCACGGCCCGGCACAGCGTGGAGCCCTCGACCTCGCGGCCGAGGTTGACGAAGTCGCGGGCGGACTGGGCGTGGGTGACGCGCTGGACCGTCTGGTCGATGATGGGGCCCTCGTCCAGGTCCGGGGTGACGTAGTGGGCGGTGGCGCCGATGAGCTTGACGCCGCGTTCGTGGGCCTGGTGGTAGGGCCGGGCGCCCTTGAAGGAGGGCAGGAAGGAGTGGTGGATGTTGATGGCCTTGCCGCCGAGCCGGCGGCACAGGTCGTCGGAGAGCACCTGCATGTAGCGGGCCAGCACCACGAGCTCGATGTCGTAGATGCGCACGAGCTCCATGAGCTTGCGCTCGGCCTCGGCCTTGTTGTCCGTCCCGTCCTCGTTCTTCACCAGCGGGATGTGCACGTAGGGGATGCCGTAGAAGTACGCCATCGGCTGCAGTTCGAGGTGGTTGGAGACGATCACCGGGATGTCGATCGGCAGCGTGCCGGTCCGGTGCTGGAACAGCAGGTCGTTGAGGGTGCGCCCGTCCGTGGAGCACATGACCAGGGTGCGGGTCTTGGTGGTCGCCTCGTGCAGGTGCAGGTCCATGCTGAACCGGTCCCGGATCGGGGCCAGGGCGTCCTGGACGGCGGTCAGGGCGGTGTCGGTCGTGAACTCGACGCGCATGAAGAAGGTGCCGGTGTCGGGGGAGTCGAACTGCTGAGAAGAGGTGATGTACGCGTCGACGTCCAGCAGGGCGCCGGAGACGGCGTGCACGATGCCCTTCTGGTTGGTGCAGGACAGGGTGAGCACCAGGCCGGGGGAGGCGGGGCGCGTCCCGGAACGCAGGGGAGCGGGGACCGTGGCGGTCGTGGTGGTGCTGGTCATGGGGCGTGTCACCTTATTCGTGAGGGAAGGCCGGGTGGCCTCCGGTAGCTGGTGGGGCGGTGAGGGGTGAGGGCCGCTGGGCGGTCCTCAGAGGGCGGCGATCACCATGTCCTCGAAATGGGTCACGTGATCCGCGGCGAGGCGCTCTGCTTCCTGGGCGTCCCCGTCGAGGACGGACCGGATCAGGTCCACGTGCTCCTGCACGTGGGGTTCCATGGTGCCCAGGCGGGGCAGGACGTGATTCCACATCCGCATGGACAGGGAGAAGTACTGGATGAGGCTCTCCTCGATGTAGCGGTTGCCCATGGCGCGGTAGATCGACTCGTGGATCCGCGCATCGACCTGCATGAGGTCGGAGGAGGATCCCGGCTCCAGTGACTGCACGTCCATCAGGCAGGCCTCGAGGTCCCGCCGGTCCGCCTCCGTGGCGGACAGTGCGGCCCGCCGGGCGGCATAGCCCTCCAGCAGCCTGCGGGCGTCGGAGATCTCCCGCAGGTCGCGGATGGTGACCTCGGGAACGAAGGTTCCCCGATGTGAGTAGATGGTCAGGAGGCGTTCCGATTCCAGTCTCTTGACGGCCTCGCGCAACGGCGTCCGGCCGATGGACAACTCGGCCATCAGCGCTTCCTCGTCGAGGGGGGACCCGGGTGCGAGCCGGTTGTCGATGATCCGGGTGCGGATCTCCTGGTACGCGCGCTCTGCCAGGGTGGTTCGCTTGGGTGATTTCTCGACGGTGTGCATCGACGCTCCTTGGGCCATCTCCACGTGTGGGATAGAGCCTAGGAGGATCGAGGCCGGCCGCCGGGATGATGGCCGTGGCGCCGGTGAGGGTTCACCGGCGGGTCCGCCGAGGGGCGCCGGGGGCGTCCCGAGGGGTGACGCCGCGTGGGTGATGGACAGCGGGACGCTCATGCGAGGGACTTCTCCTTGGTCTCGGGGCCTTAGGCGACGGACGCCGTGAGGCCGAACAATAGGAAGCTCGCCACGAGGAGCACGGTCGTATGAGAGCCACATGCAACACATATATGACGGATGCCGAAGAACGTAACCCACATCACACCGCCGCGCAAGAGGTTCACCCAGCCTGATTTTGCCCCTTGACGGAACGTGAGGCGTGTCACTACGTTGCTCATATATGACTTGTGTATGGCATCCCCTCGGGGACCGAAGGATTGGACACCACCATGGAATCTCCGCGCGTCGTGGTCATCGGAGCCGGCATCGTCGGAGCCAACCTGGCCGATGAACTCACCCAGCGGGGCTGGACGGATCTCACCGTCCTGGACCGCGGGCCCATCCCCTCCACGGGTGGCTCGACCTCACATGCTCCAGGGCTGGTCTTCCAGTCCACCCCCTCGGAACTGCTCTCCGAGCTCGCGGCCTATACGGGGAGCAAACTCCTCGGCCTGGTCAAGGACGGCGCGGCCGCGTTCAACCCCGTGGGCGGGCTCGAGGTTGCCACCACGCCCGAGCGGCTGGCCGAACTGCACCGCCGGAACAACTTCAACGCCTGCTGGGGCGTGGAGTCTCGGGTCGTGGACGCCGCGGAGGCCAAGCAGCTGCACCCCCTGGTGGATGAGAGCCTGCTGCTGGGCGGGTTGTACGTGCCCACGGACGGGCTGGCGTCCTCCCTGCTGGCGGTCGAGCTGCTGCGCCAGCGGGCCGAGTCCCGCGGTGCGGTGTTCCGGGAGAACACGCTGGTCACGGGGATCGAGGAGTCCTCCGGGCAGGTCACCGGGGTCAGGTGCGGGGATGAGTTCGTCCCCGCGGACATCGTGATCTGCGCCGGTGGTTTCTGGGGACCGGAGCTGGGGGAGATGGCCGGGATGACCATTCCCCTGGTGCCGATGGCCCACCAGTATGTCCGGACCACCTCACTGCCGTCCCTGCGGGGCGAGACGGAGGAGGCAGTGGGCACGGGCAACAATGCCCGGTTGCCCATCCTGCGGCTCCAGGAGGACAACCTCTACTTCCGTCAGCACGGGTCCCGGATCGGTATCGGCTCCTATGGGCACCGCCCCATCCCGGTGCGTTACGACGAGATGCCGCAGGAGGTCGACGTCGAGAACGACCGGATGCCCTCCCGGCTCCAGTTCACCCCCGAGGACTTCGCCCCCGCCTGGGACGACAGCCGGCGGCTGCTGCCCGAGCTGGGACAGACGAGCGTGGAGGATGCCTTCAACGGCATCTTCTCCTTCACGCCGGACGGCAACTCCCTCGTGGGCGAGGCCTCGAACGTGTCCGGCCTGTACGTGGCCGAGGCGGTCTGGGTCACCCATTCGGCCGGCGTGGCCCGTGCCCTGGCCCAGGTGATCGTGGACGGTCACAGCGACGCCGACCTGCGGGAGATGGACCTGCACCGCTTCGAGAAGGTCCAGCTCGAGCAGGACTACATCCAGGAGACCTCCGCCCAGAGCTTCGTCGAGGTCTATCACATCAAGCACCCCCTGCAGCCCAAGGACTCCCCGCGGAACCTCCGGCTCTCCCCGTTCTTCGAGCGGCAGCAGGAGCTGGGGGCGTTCTTCCTGGAGGCGTCCGGCTGGGAGCGCCCGCAGTGGTACGAGGCGAACGCGTCCCTGCTGGAGAACCTGCCGGACGAGTGGCTGCCGCCCCAGCGTGACGCCTGGTCCGGTCAGTACTACTCGCCCATCAGCGCGGCGGAGGCCCACGCCACCCGGACCAACGTGGCGATGTACGACATGACCGCCCTGCGCCGGGTGGACATCACCGGTGAGGGTGCGGAGTCCTTCCTGGACACCCTGACCACCGGGAACATGCGGCGGAAGGTCGGCGCCGTGGCCTACACGCTGATGCTGGACGACGCCGGGGGCATCCGCAGTGACATCACCGTGGCCCGGTTCGGCCCGGAGCGGTTCATGGCCGGCATCAACGGCGGGATCGACGCGAACTACCTGGCCGTCCAGGCCCGGAGGTTCACCGAAGCCCACCCGGAGTGCCCGGTGACGGTCGAGGACATCACCGACGCCACCTGCTGCATCGGCCTGTGGGGCCCCAACGCCCGCACGGTGCTCCAGCCGCTGACCGACCAGGACCTCACCAACGAGGGCCTGCGGTACTTCCAGGGCGTGGAGACCCAGATCGCCGGGATCCCGGTCCGCCTGCTCCGGCTCTCCTACGTGGGGGAGCTGGGATGGGAGATCTACGCCGCCGCCGAGGACGGGGCGCGGCTGTGGGATGCCCTCTGGGAGGCCGGTGCCGCCCACGGGATCATCGCCGCCGGGCGGGGGGCCTTCAACAGCCTGCGGCTGGAGAAGGGGTACCGGTCCTGGGGCACGGACGTGCACACCGGGCACTACCCCGACCAGGCAGGCCTCGGCTTCGCCGTCAAGAAGGACAAGGTGGGTTACGTGGGCGCCCGGGCCCTGGCCGAGAGGGCCGGACTGGCTGGCTCCGGTCAGGGCCGGGCCCTGCGCTGCCTCACCGTGGACGACGGGACCACGGTGCTCACCGGCAGGCACGAACCGGTCCTGGTGGACGGCACGCCGGCCGGCTTCGTCACCAGCGCCGACTTCGGCTACACCGTGCACCGGCCCATCGCCCTGGCGTGGGTCCCGGAGGACCTGGCGGTCGGTGACCAGGTCACCGTCCGCACCTTCGACCGGGAGGTCACGGCCACCATCAGCGAGGAACCCCTCGTGGACCCGGCGATGGAGAAGCTGCGTTCCTGACCCACGCCGGCCGACGGGCTGGCACGTGGGCGG